>WAPO01000181.1 GCA_015520705.1 Thermococcus sp.
ACTTAACATTACCATTCTCATCAAGCCTGAGAACCCAAACGTTCCTGCCACCAGCGCCGAAGCTCAAAGTCCAGCCGGCCACGATGATGTCACCGTTAGGAGCTAAGGCAACCGCGTAAGCCCCATCATAATAGCTTCCCCCGTAGATTTTGGCCCAGACAACGCTTCCATTTGAAGTTAGTTTCATGACCAGAACGTCTTTGCCACCAACGCCCGCTGAATTGGTGTAGCCCACTGCAATAATGCTCCCGTCCGGCAGAACCTTAACGTCGTTAATAACGTCATCACCGCTTCCCCCGTAGGTCTTCGCCCAGTAGTTCAGGTCATTGGCTTTAACTCCTGGCGTTTGAACAATTAAAAGTGAAAAAACCAAGACCAGAGCCAAAATCATGGAGAGTTTCTTCATTCCATAGCCCCCATCCTTTTTCGACCTGTTTATACCTCCCGGGTATTATACCTGGTGGGTATAACTCATCCCCCGAACTCCTCCGCCCACTTTTCGTAGCGCTCGATGTCCTTCCTCGTCAGCGGGCTCTTAATCTTCTTGAACGCCTCCTCAAAGTCCCTCATCTCCAGCGGCCTCGTTCTCAGGGAGCGCTTCCTGAGCTTTTCATAGGGGAGCTCCGCGAGCTTGTGCAGATCAGGGTTCTCCTCGCGTATCATGTTCCATATCGCTCCCTGACAGAGGTTCTTAAGGTCTCTGCCCGAATAGAGCCTCCTAACGCTCTCCTCCGCTATAGCATCGAGGTCTAAGCGGGAAATATCGAGCCCGCGCGTGTTTATCCTGATTATCTCCTTCGTGGCCTTCCTGTCGGGCAGGGGCACGTATATCCTCCTCGGGAAGCGCGAGAGAACCGCCTCATCCAGATCCCACGGCATGTTTGTTGCCGCTAATGTGAGAACCATCAGGTCGCTTCCCTTGTCCTGAAAGCCGTCCAGCTCGGTCAGAAGCGTTGATAGCATCCTTCTGCTGGCCTCACTCTGCTCGCCGGAGCGCTTTGTGGTGAGAGCATCAACCTCATCCAGAAAGACTATGCTCGGGGCCTTTTCCCTTGCCACTTCGTACAGGGCCGAGATTATCTTCGTCGACTCGCCGAAGTATTTGCTGAGGACGTTTGAAGCTTTGACGTTGAAGAAAGTAGCATTCAGGCTCCCGGCGGCGGCTGAAGCGAGGAGGGTTTTACCGGTTCCCGGCGGGCCGAAAAGCAGAATTCCTTTCCAGGGCTGTATTGACTCCGGCCTCTGGAGAGCCGCTATCACAACGGTCTCCATGAGCAGGGCCTTGACCTCATCGAGGCCACCTATATCGCCCCACCTGACCTTAGAGCCTGTTATTAGGCCCTCTGCCTGACGTTTGAAGCTGTCCTCCTCTTCATTTTCCCTGGTGTTCTCATGCAGGGGCTTCGCTTTCGCTTTCCTCCCAGCACCATAGCGTCCGGCTTCTATATCCCCTGCTATGCGTTCCCACTTTCTGGCCTTCTGGAGATAGCTCTCCCGGTTGAAATCGTCGTACTTAGAAAGCTGCTTCAGTATCCTCGCACATTCGAGGGCTTTTTTCCTTGCGGTCTCCTTATCCCCCTTCTTTACGGCTTCCTCAAACTCCCTCTTCGCCCTTCTGAAGGCAGCCATCAGCGGGCCTGATAGGTCAACTGGCATCCTCCACGCCTCCATCAGGATTTTTTACCCCTGCTTTCAAAAACAAAACTTCAGGATTAACGCTTTCATCCATTGATAATCACCTCATGAACCACAACCTCCGCCTTCTCCACCAGTTCCCTCGGAATCGGGAGCCCTTCATTGATCCTTACCTCCAGCTGACTGATCAGGCTCTCCAGATTTCTCCTCAGATCGCCACGGGCATACCTCTTCAGGTCGAGGGCATACTTGTATGCCTCCTTCGCATCACCGAGCTTCAGATGGAGCAGGAACAGCTGGCCGGCATAATAGGCCGAGCGGGAAAAGTCAGTGCTCTTTCCAAGCTCCTCCCTGTATCTCCCTCTCAGGAGCCGTGCAAGGTCTCTCTGAAGCTCCTCGACGCTCTGATAGCGCTCCTCCTTTTTCTTCGCCAGCATTTTCATGATTATGGGCTCAACAGGCTTTGCATCGGGATTCAGCTCGCTCGGTTTTACAGGTTCTCCCATTGTAATTTCACCGGCTATTTCAACAAAGTCCTCGCCATCAAAGGGCAGCCTCCCAGTTACGAGCTCATAGAAGAGCACTCCAAGCTGCCAGATATCGGTTCTTTCATCAGTTGAGCCAAACTTTGACCTGCTTATCTGCTCCGGAGCGGCATAGAGCGGCGTGAAGCTTGTGGTCGTTGATCGGCTCTCGGTGAGGGCTTTGCTTAAGCCCCAGTCGCTTATCTTGGGAATCCCGTCTTTTAGCAGGACATTGCTCGGCTTAAGGTCGCGGTGGATTATGCCTTCGGAATGTGCATACTTAAGCCCCTCACAGACCTCAAAGATCAGCTTTGCGGCTTCTTCCCAGTGGAGGGGCTTCCGGAGACTAGCCAGCGAGCTTTCGCAGAATTCCATCTCTATATAGGGCACCGGGACGATATTGGCGTCGTAGAGCTCCACTATGTTTTTGTGCTTTAATCGGCTCCACACTGCCACCTCTTTGAGGAAAATCTTCCCGGCCTGCTCCGTTAGATGGTAGGGGATTTTGAGAGCCACGGTTATGCCGTCTTTGCGTTTTGCCCGGAAGACCCTCGCAAAGCCACCCTCTCCAACAGGTTCAACCTCGCTGTAGCGCTCAAAAAGGGCCTGAATGCTGGAAATCGGCCTTTTGCCGCTTCCAAGGGCTGTGGCTTTCTCTCCGCCTTCCGGAGCACTCACCACCCGGAGCTCAAAGGGCACCCTGACGAGGAATATTCCCGATTTGACCTTTATCTGGGCTTTAAAACTGCCTGCTTTCTTCGGAACAAACCTTACGAATTCGAATTTAAACTCACCCTCCCGGAGGGAAAAGCGGAGCCTTGCAGGGAAAACTTCACCGTATCTGGCCAGATCATCAAGAATTATCTCCACGGAGAATCTGCGGGAGGAGGTGTTCCTGAAGCCGATTTTAATCCTGCTCTCAGTGCCGGCATAAAACTCCGGCGGAGCTTCAACAACAAGCCCTTTTCTCAAAAGCTCTCCTGTATTCTTCGTCGGGAGATCAGGGGGCACAGGCACCGGAGCCGGTTCCTGGAGCTCAAGCTCCTTCAGGAGCCGGATTATCAGGGGCATGAAAATGAACAGTGCTATCAGAAATCCAAAACTCCCCATTAGGTATATCAGAAAAATCGCAATTAAGAGACGGCGGATGACATCTTCTGTAACTGATCTGCGCTTTGGCATTTCTAGACCTCCCAATGGCATGATTGCAGGACAGTGATTTAATCAGAAAAGCAAAAAATCAAAGCTCTTCCAGTAGATCCTCCGTTTTCTTTTTCTCCCCTTTCTCCTTTTCCTCACCTGCTATCCTCTCAGCCGCTGTTTCCGGCTCAAGCTCACCCTCCTTAACGGCATGAATCGTCTGCATTATCTCAGCCAGCTCCTCATCCTCCTCGAAGTCGATGCCAGCTCCAATTGTCT
>WAPO01000182.1 GCA_015520705.1 Thermococcus sp.
AGCGTTATTCTGCCACTCATCTCGCCAAGGTGCGCATCACCGAGAGCGAAGCCTAGGATTCTCGCTATCGTTCCGATTTCTGGATTTTCCCAGCGAAGCGGGATCAGGTTCTTCTCACGGAGGAAGCTCAATACCTGAGGGTCTTCATCCTCAAAGGCACTCTCATCAAGAATTATGCCCTTTCTCTCCTCGAATTCAACGCCCTCGAAGGGACATACAATAACAAGGTCGCCCTCCTTGATGTTGCCCAGATAGACGTATCCTTTCGGAGTGAGAACCGGGTGATCCTCGCTCCCTTCGATAACCCTTCCGCTCTCCGTTGTTATCCTAACCGCCATCTCGCCATCTTCCACTTCCCTCTCTGCAATGAAGGCAACATTAGAGGCATCATTGTGCCCCTCATCGAGGTTGTAGACCTTCAAGCCTTGGAGTTTGAACTTCTGCGGAAGCTCTTCAACCTTTATCCAGTAGCCGTGCTCCGTCAGAACTTTTGAGTGCGGAGCAAGGCAGTTGATGTCATAGCCCACGCCTCCGGGGCTTATTATCCCTTCTCTGGCGTCAAAAGCTGCAACTCCTCCAATGGGGAAGCCGTAGCCCTGATGGCCGTCAGGCATGACGATTGAATACTTGTAAATGCCGGGGAGCATGGCAACGTTTGCAGCTTGCTCAAGGGTTTTGTCGCCGCGCATCTTCTCGATAAGAGCATCATCCGCATAGACCCTGCCCGGAACCCTCATCCGCCTGTCAAACTTCGGTATCTCCCATCTTATCTTATCTATCCTCTTCAGCGGAACCATCCTCTCACCCCATTTTAAATCATCCCGAAATTATTTAAATCTTCATCCTCCTCTCTTTCGGAATATAGTTGCGGGCTCTCCCGTTCTTCAACCGGGCCGTTCCGAGGTAGTATTTACCCCATTTCAGGATAATCCATCCTTCAAGCTCCGTTTCAATTTCGATGTCCTCCCCGCTCAAATACCTGAGAGCTCTTTCATCGTCAATTTCGAGAATGTTTCTCACCGCCCCGGGCCCGACTAAGAAACTCCCCTCTATGCTGAGCCTTATTCCATCGGCTTCAATCCTGCCGAAGTATATCCCCCTGTCGGCTCTGACCTTCGGATCAAAGCCGCACGCCCTGTATGCATATATCTTCCTGCTCCCGCGAATTTCGTATATCAGCTCGGGAGCATAGCCAAACTGCTCCTCCAGCATTTTCCTCACGGCTTCCGTATCTTCGCTATGAAAAATGCCTCCGTGTCGTTGTCCTGCGGGTGTATCCTGAGGCATTTCCTCACCTCCTCCGAGTATCTTCTCCCCTCAAATTCCACAACAGGCTCGCTCGATTTGACGGGAAGCTTAATTCTCTCCACCTCTGCGTCTGTTCTCCTGAGGAGATAGCTCACAACCTCCTCGTTTTCAATCGGATCAACCGTGCATGTTGAATAAACCATAACCCCGCCGGGCTTCAGAGCCGTGTATGCGGCAAGTATGAGCCTTTTCTGAACATTGGAGTATCTCAGCACGGTCTTCAGCTGCCATTCATTCAGAAATCTGAAGCTCTTTCTTATCATCCCCACGCTCGAACACGGGGCATCGAGGAGGATTCTGTCAAACGTGTCCTTAAACCTGCCAAAGTAGCGGCCGTTCTTTATCGTTACCAAGGCATTGAGTACCCCCATCCTGTTGAGGTTTGCTATGAGGACATTTACCCGCCCTCTTTTCATGTCGTTTGCGATGAGGCAGCCTCCGTTCTCCATATACTGGGCGATCTGCGTTGCCTTTGCTCCGGGGGCCGCGGCCATGTCAAGAATCAGCTCCCCGGGCTTCGGCTCAAGCACCACAGGGGGAATCATCGAACTCGCCTCCTGTCCGAAAATAAGGCCGAGGCTGTGCTCTGGAACCCTTGAAAGGTTATCGGCGTTTATGAAGAAGCCCTCACGAACCCATGGTATCGGCTCAAGCTCAAACCTCTCTTCAAGCCTCTCCTTTATGTATTCGAGCTCCCCTTTAAGGGTGTTTATCCTTATGCTCTGCCTCAATGGCCTCAGCATGAACTCCCAGAACTCATCCGAGTCATCAATCCGGGAGTAGCGTTCATAAAACTGCGGGTTGACTTCCCTAATCCTGTCCCTTGCGCTCATTCAATCACCTCATATATCCGGAACCAGCTGGGCCATCCATCTTCCATCTTCGAGCCGCTTTATCTCCATCTCGTGATAGGTTATCGCCTTCACCTCTTCCTTGGGCTCGTGTTTTTCGTAGTCCAGGGGCTCGCCGCAGGCCTTTGCCCTGAGCCTGTAGCCCTTTCCGAGCTCCTCGATTTCAACCTCAAAATCTCCGAATACAATCCCCTCAATGTCGTGCAGAACGAGCAGCTCCTCAAGAAAGCTGTAGAGAAGGGCTTTCAGGTCTTCACCTTCCACCTCAATTCTGCGGCATTCCTCCGGCTCAACCTTCTCCACATTCACCATCACACCGAAGAGAGCCAGCGCGACAGCTTCAAAGGCCTCCTCAAGGGTTTCGCCATAGCCCCGTATTCCAACATCAGCCGTGTGCTCGTAGTGCTCCCATTTCCTCACTTCAGCCACCTCCCTCAATAATTCTCTTTTCCTGATCCTCTCTCATCTCTCTCAACAGCTTTTCAGAGGGCACTCCTCCGGCGTTCACGGGTTCAAAAAACTCCCACTCATCGTTCACTTTCCTCCCTTCTCATACTCTAAACACTCTCTTATAAACCCAACCATCGAAAGCGTTATTTAGACCGTTGCCGGAATGGGGGTGGTGGTTCCATGAGAGAGATAACACCCCGCAGGATAATTGAAATGAAAGGTAAAGAGAAGATTGTTATGGTGACGGCTTACGATTATCCCTCCGCCCTTATAGCTGACCGGGCCGGCATGGACATAATATTCGTTGGAGACTCCCTCGGGATGGTCGTTTATGGATATGAGAACACGCTGAACGTCTCAATGGAGCAGATGGTTTTCCACACAGGTGCAGTTGCCAGAGCGGTTAGAAAGGCGCTTGTTCTCGCTGACATGCCCTTCGGGAGCTACGAGGTGAGCGTCGAAGAGGGCGTAAAGAACGCCATCAGGCTGATTCAGGCCGGAGCGGATGCTGTCAAGATCGAAGGCGGTGCTGACCACTATGAGCTCGTTAAAAAGCTCGTGCGCATGGGAATCCCCGTTATGGGGCACACCGGCTTGACGCCCCAGCGCTACCTCCGTCTGGGCGGATACAGGCTCATGGGTGAGACCGAGGAGGAAATCGAGGAAATTCTTAAAGATGCGAAGGCCCTTGAGAAAGCCGGAGCGTTTGCCATCGTCATCGAATTCACGCTTTCCGATGTGGCCAGACTCGTGACGGAGGAGGTCTCAATCCCAACAATAGGAATCGGCTCCGGGCCCCACGTGGATGGTCAGGTTCTTGTGTGGCATGACCTCCTTGGAATTTACGAGAACACGCCGCCCTTCGTGAAGAAATACGCTGATCTTGGAAGCATGATTCAGCTTGCTCTGGAAGAATATCGGAGCGATGTTAAGGAGGGGAAGTTCCCGGGGAGGGAGCACTACTGGGAGTTCCTTGATAAGGATGAGTTCGAGAAAAAGAAGAGGGCGGCCCTTCAGAGGATGGGTGAGGAGGATTAAATGCTGAAAAGACACAGAATTACGGTAATAATTCCTGCCTACAACGAGGCAGGGAGGATAGGGGGAGTTCTCTCGCGGATCCCAGACTTTGTTGATGAGGTCATTGTTGTCGACGATGGAAGCAGCGACAGCACCTCAGAGGTGGCAGAGGCCTATGGCGCCCGGGTCATCAGGCTGGAGCGCAATCAGGGAAAAGGTGCCGCGATGAAGGCAGGGGTTGATAATTCGAGCGGGGACATAATCGTGTTCATGGACGCTGATGGCCAGCACAGGCCGGAGGAGATTCTCAAACTCGTGGAGCCGATAGTAAATGACGAGGCGGATTTTGTTATAGGCGCCCGTAGGATTGAAGCTCAGGGGAAAAGACCGCTCCACAGGAGGCTGAGCAACATAATCACGACCCGGCTCCTGAGGCTGAAGCTGAAGACCCACGTCTACGACACGCAGAGCGGATTCAGGGCAATCAGAAGGGAGTTCATGCCGGAGATAGAGACGAAGCGCTATGAAGTTGAGACTGAAGTTCTGATTAAAGCCGTCAGAAAGGGAGCGAGGGTCAGGGAGGTTCCGGTTTCTATGATTTACGGGGTTGAAACGGGCCATTTCAGGCTTGAAGATGTGTTTCGTTTCCTCTGGGCTCTGCTCAGGTTTTAACCTCGCTTTTTATTCCCGCCGCCCCGAGGGTGCCGATGGTTATAAGCAGGAAGCCTGCGAGATGATACAGGGTAAAGCTCTCCCCAAGGGCTATTCCAATGGCTATGGCGACCGCAGGGGCGGGTGTTATTATGGCTGTCGCCTTTGAGAGGTTTATGAGCTTTATGGACTTGTACCATATGACCTGACCGAGGGCTATTATGATGCCTTCGGCAATGGCCAGCTTTGGGAACTCGGGCCCGGTGAGAATGGCGAGGGGCAGCAGAATCAGAAAGCCGAAGGTGTTCCTCAGGGTGGCTATTGTGTA
>WAPO01000183.1 GCA_015520705.1 Thermococcus sp.
GATGGCGGCTTGGGATCAAATTTCTGAAGGAGGAGATTGGAAAGGGTGCGTTTGTTATCATGACGAATGTTGCTCTGCCCCTCAGGAAGTTCTACACAAGGATGAGGAGTGCAGGTCTCAATGTCATTCAGGAGGGAGAGAAAGGCAATCTTGCGCTTATAAATGCATTTGGGGAAAAACGGGAGGATGGCTTTATATACAATCTGGAAAAGGTGGATGAGAGCACATTTATCCCGAAATACTTTGAGATCAAAAAACAGATACTAAGGGACTATGGGTTGGATAAGCGGAAGTTTGTCAATGTCTTCACAACGCTGGACATGCTCTACGAGCATTTCGGGGAGTCTCTTGTCAAGGGCTTCCTGAGGGCGCAGCTTATTGAGGATGAAAAAATGATGGATGATGGATATGACTTCTGGAACATCTTCATAGTCAAGCGGGATATAGTCCCGAATGAGCTCCATTCATGGTTTGTGAGCCTCAGCGATTACGTTATCCTCACGCGCGGGATTCTGAAGGAGGAGGAGTTTATTGAAAACGTTGCGATTTTGAAGGGAACCTCTGAGGAGTTCATGCCTGCTGTTCTTCAGACAAAAATACCCGTAAGCCCTGTGCCTCCGGGGACAATGTTCTGAAGAAACCGCAACAACCTTAAAAGGCGCTGGACATATGAGCGCACATGGGTGAGTCTATGAAATACACGTGGGAGGAGCTTGCGAGAGAAATGGGCATTGAGGTTGAGAGACTGGAGAACTCGGAGGCGAGGGAGCTTAAGAAGTTTGTTGATGGGCTTGTAGTTCCTACGCACTGCAGGTTCTGTCAGGGGCTTGATTTGAGCATTGAGAATCCGGTCCATCACCCGAGCTATGAGCTAACCCCTGCATGCAATCACGACTGCATATTCTGCTACTCCAACGTTGCGGTGAAGCTGGGCCACGCCCCCAAGCCCGGCTACTACGGCTGGGAAAATCCAAAGGCGATAACTGTCTCGCAGTATGGGGAACCTCTACTCTCCCCAAAAATTGTCGAGGTTAACAGAATGCTCCGCAGGAGGTTTCCTGAGGCGAGGCTTGACCTGCAGACAAACGGGAGCCTGTTAACTGAAGAACTCTGGCAGAAGCTTGATTTTGATCTGGTTATGATAAGCCTCGATGCAGCTTCACGGGAAAAGCACAGGATGATTACGAATGCTGACACTTTTGACAGGGTTGTGAGGGCTCTAAAAATAGTAGGTGCTGATAAATCCGTGCGCTCAATTGTCAGGACAATTTTCATGCCCGGAATAAATGACGGGGAAATCCCGAAAATCGCGGAGCTTGCAGCTTCTCTTGGCATAGACGAGATGATGCTCCAGCCCCTGACAGTGCACAGGCTGAACGAGGAGAGACTCAGGAGGGCAGGTCTGGACTTTGAGAGAGCCGAAAGTGTCAGGGAGCTGCTCAGGGCTGCTGTGGAGGCCAAAAAATATATTGATGTCAGGATAAGGGGGTGCCTTCTCGTCCAGCTCAAGAAAATGGATGCCCTGACGCTCTACAATGTGTATAAGGTATCCAGAGACGTTGCACCGCTTGTCAAAAGAAGGAAGGTAGAGCTTGGAGATATTGAGGAAACCTGTGATGGTGGTTTCAGGGCGTCTATCGGGAGCACTTCCCTCGATGAGATCGAGACGGCCCTTATAAATGCCAGAAGGACATTCATAAAAACCGGAGCTTTCATAAGGTTCCGTGAGGGCTCGGCCGAGGTAACGGTGTTCAATAACGGGAAGGTTCTGATAAAGGGTGTTTCCAGCGAGAAGGAGGCCCGGGAAATACTTGAAAAGCTGGGGTGAGAACATGGTTCCGGCAGCTTTACTTGGGTATCTCCTCCTAATCCCATTCATTGCGATAAGCCTGACGGTTTCAGCGGCAAGGCTGCTTTTCTCCGTGACAGGGAGGGTGATGGTTAAGCTGCTCAGAATCAGGATTCCCGAGAATGAAAAAAAGCGTTATGAGCCTCTATTTACAGTGATTTGGGTGATGGTTGGAGTGTATGCGGCAAGACAGCTGGAGAACACAAATCCTCTTGTTCTTATCCTCACATTTTTAACCTTCAGAAACGGTGCAAACATTACCCGGAAGTTTATATACGGACTGCACGACATGGCTCTGGTTAAGGAGCACGCGGGGCGTTCGCTGATGGGTCGGGCTGTCAGACTGGGCATCCTGACGGAGGTTCTCTTTCTCCTCATATGGGCGGTGTCCTACAGGGTCATAACGATAGGCATCAGAGTCCTCTCAGGGACTGGTTTCAGCGTGTTTATCCTCTGCCTCTGGATTGCGGGGGCTCTCTTCGGCGCGGTGTTTGGGATGCTGATTGCCCGCAACAACCGGGGAATTCTTCTGAGGGATGAGATTTTAACCGTGTTGCTGTTTTCAGGGAAAAAGGGCGTTGAAATCTCAGAGAGGTACCTCCCTGAAAAATTCAAAAGGCACTGAAACCTAATGTTTTTATTTTTCCTTCCATGATTTCTCTGGTGGTGGCTGGTGAAATGATAACTGAATTCAGCAGCGGCCTTTATCTGGTTGGCCTTCCCCAGAAGATGGAAGGATTTAAAAATTTTATAGGCTCGTGGGTGATAAAAGATCGCGAAAAAGCCTTACTGGTGGATGTAGGGCCCGCAAATACCGTGCCCCTCCTAAAACAATCCCTTGATGAACTGGGAATTAGAAAAATCGAGTATGTGCTCCTCACCCACATACACCTTGACCATGCTGGAGGAATAGGGCATTTAATTGAGCTCTATCCTGAGGCAAAAATCGTTGTCCATGAGAAGGGAATAAAGCACCTGATAAACCCGGTAAAACTGTGGGAAGCCAGCAAAAGGGTTCTCGGCAACCTTGCCTTCATCTATGGTGAGATAAAACCCGTTCCGCGGGAGAATATCTATCAAGGTGAAGTTAAATTTGGCGGCATCAGTGTGAAAGCTGTGCCGACTCCGGGCCATGCACCTCATCATCAGAGCTACCTCATAGGAGATTACCTGTTTACCGGGGATTCAGCGGGGATTTTCATTGACGGAGAAGAGCCTTATCTGCGGCCATCGACACCGCCAAAGTTTGTGAAGGAGCTCTACGTTCAATCCCTCAGAAGAATGCTCCAGCTTGGCAGAAAAAAGACATGCTTCGCACACTTTGGAATGTATGACGACAGCAGGCGGATTATTAAAATGCACATGGCCCAGATTGAGCTCTGGACTGAAGTCATGAAGGATGTTATGAAGACCGCCAAAGGCATGGAGGAAGCCATTGATGGTGCATGGGAAAAGCTTCTTAAGACTGACGAACTCCTCTCTCCCTACCACACACTTGCCCGGGCTGTCAGAGAGAGGGAGAGAATAAATGCAAGAACCTCGCTGATTGGGATATATCGCTATCTCCAAGAAGCCTTTTAAACTGTTCTTCATTCCCTAAATCATGCAAGTATGCTCCCTCTGCATACACAATGAGAAAACCGCAAAAATTGACATAGTGGATGGAAAGCCACTGTGCCGGGAGTGTCAGGTTTATCTAAGGCACAGACCGGACAGGCTCAGAATCAGGGAAGAGCTTGAAGAGCTCATGAGAAACGTTGACAGGGCGGTTCTCGCATTTTCGGGTGGAAAGGACAGCACGGTTGCCCTGTATCTCGCCAGAGAGAGGTATCACGTTGATGTTGAAGCAGTTATGGTAGATCACGGCTTTATGGCGGCGGAGGCGATTGAAAATGCCAGAAAAATAACAGAGCATCTCGGTGTTCCTCTGAGGATTCTGCGTTATGATTACTCCGACATCTTCAGGGCGACTCTTCTAAAGGGACAGTCCCCTTGCAGGGCTTGCTCCAGAAGAACCATGGAGAGGCTCAGGAAATATGCCTTACGGAAAAGCTATAGATATATTATAACCGGTCATGAGCTGCCCTTTGGGCATCATCCCTACCGCCGGATGTCCGGTGGCATTGTCCAGATAAGGCTTTTGAGTTTGATGTCAGAGGAGGAGAGGCTTGAAATCCTGAGGAAGCTGCCCTTCGAGTTCCCGAACTTGGCGGGATACACAACCAACTGCCTAATCCTCGGCCCTGCACTCGAAAGATACTATGAGAAGCATGGCTTTTCTTTCGAACACCGCAGAATAGCGGCACTGGTCAGATACGGCTTGATGGATAGAGAAAAGGCCATGAAAAAAGTCGAAAAGCCTGAAGTCCCGGAAGAGATAAAGAGGGAAGTTTATAGGCGTTTAAACTTGGAGGAGCTCCTTTAACTCCTTTTTAGCGAGCTCAAGGACTCTCTCCGGTTCGATTTTAAATCCTCCTCCCCTTGCCAGAACTTCGCTTCCCCCTCCACCGCCGCCTGTTTCTCTGAGGACTTTCCTGAGGAGGGCATTCATCGAGATTCCTTTTACATTTTTGTTTTTCGCAAAAATCAGGTATCTCCTGCCGGCAACCAGAGCGATGCTGTTTGGATTCTTATCCACGAGATTTATTACAAAGGCCTGTGCATCTTTCATATCGGCGTCCTCAACTATGCTGATGACTTTGATTCCGCCGACTTCTTCGGCTCTGTCCATGAGAGCTTCAGCCTTCCACCTCCACATCTCCCTTCTGAGTTCGGCCTTCTCCTCTTCCAGCCTTTTCAGTTCTTCCCTGAGCTCCCTGACCCTCTCAAGCAGGGGTCTGTTCTTGTTTGGCATCTCATCCAGGCTCTTCCAGTAGTCCTCTAATATGCTGTTCATGTATTTCAGCGCCCTGTTTCCACAGGCAAACTCTATGCGCCAGATGTTCTTTATTTTCCTGTAGAAATTGAGGACTTTAATCGGGCCTATCTCTCTGGTGCTCCTGACGTGCGTTCCACCGCACGCTATAACATCAACGCCCGGGATGGAGACGATTCTTACGGGCGGTTTAACCTTCTCTGACAGGGGCTTTCTGAGCGAGCTCACAACCTCCGCGGGGAGCTCTTCATATGTTTCAATAACAACTGGGAGGTCTTCAGCTACAATCCTGTTTGCCTCAACCTCTGCTTTTAGGATGTGCTCCCATGTTAGCTCCCCATCAAAGTTTATCTCAATCTTGCTGTAGTTCTCAAAAATCTGAAAGCCCGTTGTGCCGCTGCTGTAGAGGTCTTGGAGGACTGCCGAGAGGACATGCTGGCCTGTGTGCTGCTTCATGTTTTCATATCTCCACTCCCAGTTAAGGATCAGCTCAACCCTCTCTCCTGCCTGTGGTTCTCTCCCTTTAAGCCTCCCCTCGTGCCATATCTCATCCTTTCCCGAGACGCGGTCGATTTCCACCTTAAACCCGTCTCCGAGTATAATCCCCCTGTCGGAGGGCTGGCCGCCGCCTTCGGGATAGAAAATCGTCCTGTCAAGAAGGAGTTTCACCCTTTTATCCTTGATTTCAACCCTTTCAATCTTCGCCTTGGTTTCTTTCAGATAGGCGTTTTCATAGAACAGCTTCACAGTCATAACACCACCGGGCAGAAATCGAAGGGAGAAAATAAAAGGTTTCTCCATTTAAGATGAGGCAAAAAGGGAATCACTTCTTCTTCCACTCGGTGTAGCCACACCTGCCGCAGCTCCAGCGGTCTTTGTGGTTTGCCATGAAAACCCCGGGCCCGCATCTCGGGCAGTATCTGTTCTTCCTGCTTATCTTGCCGCCTTTCACCTCATAGAGCTTCCACTTCTGTCCCATCATTCTCCCTCCTTCTGGATTATTCCGTCCCTAACGAGTATGTATTCGGGCTCAATGCGGAGGAGCCTCTCCCTGCTCTCGTATGCCTTGGCATAGCCCTTTGAGACGTGGCTTCCAAAGTATGAGCGGATGTACTGGACAACGGTGGTTTCGGGGTTCAGGTCGAGCATTGCGACGAGCTTGCCCTTAACGTCCTTCCTCGATGGTGTTGCCTCTCCCTCATGGATTATGTCGAAGTAGATTTCCTTCCTTCCAAGGAGCTTGTTCTCCTTAATCTCGGTAACCTTAATCTCCATCGTGAATCACCTCCATTTTTCCAAGGATCTTCGCGCATCTGAGCTTACATTGAGGTGTAACCTTTATAAGCACTATCCCCTCATTCGGCTGGCCGTAGATTACTAAACTTCCGAGAGGGGCATAGAGCACGGCCGGAATGGCCGCCAAATCCTCCTCGCCGTAGACCTTGATATATACGTTGCGCCCCCTCTGGGCGGTCTCAAATGCCTTTCTGATTGCGTTTAATAAAGCTTTCGTCACAGTCCCCGGCGGGTTGTTGACCGTCATTATCACCGCATCTGCATCTATCTCTGGATCGTAGTCCTTTCTCTTGGTCTTGTGGTCGTAGATGGCTATACTCGGCTTGAGACCGAGCTTTAAAACATTTTCCGTGACAACATCACCTACGGTGATTAAATATGCCGCCTTCTTCATTTTTTCAAGGGAATCCAAGTATGGCCGTGGGATGTCTCCTTTAACCAGCTCTCCTAAGGGTTTCTTCAGCTCGTTCCTTAAAGAAAGTGGGAGTTTAAAATAGAAATCCCTCATGCTCATCTGACCCTGATAGCATACTTTCCGGGGACCTTAACGCCGAGCTTCTGGGCTATCCTTGACTTCTCCGGGTCGGTTATGATGACGAGGTCAAACCATTCCTCGCTCAAGTCCCTGCTGTTGCAGACAGGGCACCTGTCCTCTGTGGTGATGTAGTGACAGTGTCTGCAGGCCCTCTCCTTCATGCTCCCTCACCCTTCTCCTTGCGCTTCTCCTTTTCGATCCAGTCGAACTTTCCGAGTCCGGGCTGTCTCATCGTAAGGCCAATCTTGTTCTCCCGGATAATCCTGCTTTTTATGCTTATCGCTATTATCCTGGCTCTCACCTCATCGCCGAGCTTCAGTATGCGGTGCTTCTCCTTTCCGAGGAACTGCTTGTTTTTCTCATCAAAGACCACATAGTCGTCCATGAGCTGTGAGATATGAACGAGACCATCCATCGGGCCTATTCTGATGAAAGCACCGTAGGGGGCAACGTCGACAACCTCTCCCTCAACAACCTCATGCATCTCGGGCTTCCACACGAGAACATCAAAAACCGCCTCATGATATGTAGCCCCATCTCCCGGGACAATGACGCCGTCAGTTATATCCCTGACGTTGAGAACAGCCAGGACAACTCCCTCATCCCTATCATAAACACCCTCATAGGTTTCTCTCAGAATAATCTTGGCGGCATCCTTAGGATCCATCTGGAACATCTTGGGGGGAATTCTCACAACATCTCTGACTGTCAGCAGTTTATACATCCCGCTACCTCCTAAAAATAATTGAAGGAGGATCACTCCTTCTTTCCAAACTTTTCCTTGTAGAGCTCGATGGCCCTCAGAATTTCCTTCTTGGCAACCTCTGCATTATCCCATCCTTCAACTATGACCTTTTTGCCCTGGAGGTCTTTGTAGTGCTCGAAGAAGTGGGCGATTTCATTGAGGAATGCTTCCGGAACATCGCTGATGTCCTTCCAGTTCTTGAAGTATGGATCCTCCACAGGGACGGCGAGAACTTTGTAATCCTTGTCACCGCTGTCAATCATCTTGAAGAGGCCTATCGGTCTGGCTTCAATGAGGACTCCCGGATAGACGGGCTCCCTCATGATGACCATGATATCAAAGGGGTCTCCATCATCATACCATGTCTGGGGTATGATTCCATAATCCACTGGATAGAAGAACGGGCTGTAGAGCACTCTGTCAAGCTTGATGAGGCCGCTCTTTTTGTCAAGCTCATATTTGTTTCTGCTTCCTTTCGGTATCTCTATCAGGGCATAAACAACTTCCGGAACCTCTGGTCCCGGCTCCAGCTCGTGGAACGGATTCATCTCTACCACCTCTCTGGTTTTTTGAAAAGATTACTACATTGAGCTTTTAAGGTTAGCTTTTAAAGTTTTGGTCTGAGGAAGATCAGTTGAAGTGTTAGGAAAGTAGAAACAAAAAAGAAAAGAGCTGAAAATGTGTCCATTCAATCAACATCGAAGTAGAGGATTGGGACTGTATCCATGTCGGTGCTTTCGGTTCTCCAGACATCATGACTGTATCCTGCAGGTGAATGAAGGAACAGGTCAAAATCAAATGCGTTGGCATTCTCATACTTGAAATTAACGCTGATGAAAAGTCCTATTAGTGAGGCCTTTTGTGCTGCAATTGAGCTGATTTTTCCTAATCTTCTCAAAACCTCAATAAACTTCAAGGCATCAAGAGAAAACTCATTTGTGCCCAGATTGTAGAGATGGAACTGGTAATATGCTGGGTATCCAGAAGACTGATAGTTTCCTTCGTAAATCCATTTGTCGATGGGTGGGGTTTGGGCGTCTGATGGTTTTGATGTTCCTCCGCTTAGGGTGCTTGGGTTAAAATCAGCTATGTAAACATAATCCTCGTAAAATGTTTGCCCATCAATATGAATCCCCCACCTCTCCCAACGATACGTAAAATCCATCCAGATATAATAATCCTGTCCCTTATCGGTACTTGCATTTACCTTTCCAGCATCATTCTCTTGAACCCAGTTGTATGAGGTAAGCCTTGTCCAGTCACTGTCTGCGAAGACATTAATGCTGAATCCCACATCATGATTTTTGAAGTAAGTATAAGAAATATCGTAGTAAGTTGTGCTGTCTGGGGTTACTTGGGCTACTATTGTTGGGGTTGTCCAGGTGTATGAGTCGTCGAGCCATTGGTAGTATCCGGCTGTTGGCTGGATGTTCCCTGATTTTAGAGTGTTTGCTGTATCTTTCTTAATGGTTTTTAATAGTTTGAATTTTGGTGTTATTTTTGTGTTTTGGAATATTCTGTTTTGTTTGAGGTTTATGCTCTCTATGGCTATTTTTCCGTTTTTAACTATTGTAAGGACTATTAGTGGTTGTGCGAGCCTGCCATGTTTTCTGTATTCTGTGTTCCAGGCTTTTTCCAAGTTACCGAGTTTGAGGTATATTACTCCATTCTTTCCGATGGTGTGTGCTCCGAGGCTTTTGAATCCTTCTGGGTATAAGGCTTTGACGAACACGTGAGCTCCCGTGGAATTCTCAAGCTTAACAACCACTGCGGGTTCGGGTTGGGGAAATCCGGCTTTTACGAAAAAACCAAAAAAAAAAGCAAACCTATTAACACAGTAGCTATGAATACCTTTCTCAAGTGCATCACCAATAATACTAAATATGGTTATAATATATAAACCTTATGGCTGTTACATGCATAATGGTATAGCAATAACCTTCCTATTGTTAGCAAGAATTAAATTGAATCCTTAGAACAAGTGAGAAGTTAAGGTATGGGGGAAAGCAAAAAAGAAAAGAGGGGGTCAGGAATTTTCTTCAGGCTCCTCATCCACATCTATGTTTATGTCATCTTCCCCTGTATTCTTGACAAGTTCCCTGTATTCATAGGCCACACTGTCATCGATTATCGCATATACATCCTCTTCCCCATCTATATAGTGGAGTATGGGCTTATCCACAAGCTCGAAAGCCTTTTCAAGGTCTGCCCTTGAGGACATGATAACTTTTCTGTCGACCTTTCTGGGCACACCTTCAACTATGTAGGGCCTTATCCTCTTGAAGTCATCATGAGGCATAGTGCTCTTAATCGTATATGCTCCTCCCATAAGGGGTATGAGGAATATTAGAGCGAGCAGGGGCACTACCTTCTTTGCGGTTTCAACATCCGTCTGAATTCCGAGCATCTTAACGCTGTTTTTCTGGGTTGAGGTTGTGGTGACACTTTTTCTTGTTATCTTCTCGGGATCGTCGAAGTAATACAGGCCGGCAGTTGAGTCCCTTACCAGTGAGATTGTGTGTGTAAATGTCTCTGACACCGCTTTTCCATAGGCTTCTCCCTTTGCTTTTACGTTGGCTGTTATTGTTATGCTCCTTCTAAGCCGTTTAATCCCGAGCTGATCCGAAATCTGCTGATCCTTCCTGTTGAGGTCGCTGAGGTTCATCTTGTATTCCACTGTAAACTTTCCGTCCTTGAGTTTCCCCTTCTCTTCGAACAGCTTTTCCTTCCAGAGGACTACTTCCTTATCTCCCCTATTTACGGCATACGTCACGATCCCCACGACATCGTATGTTCCTTCGACGGATGTCATTGGAGCAAAACGGTATGCATAGGTCAGGAGGAATCCCTCCACAAGGGGTGCGGGATAGTATTTGCTCCGCATCGTTGTTCCATATAGAGCATTATCCTTTAGAATTGCGGTGTGGAGTAACTTTCCCTCTTGGGTATATGTACCCACGGTCTCTCTGTTCATGCTGTATGAGTGGGTACTCATGAGCTTTACCGAGTAAAATCCAAAAATCAGGAAGAGCACCAGAAATCCCGCCAGCACTTCCTTCCTTTTTAAATATCCCTTAAGTCTTTCTTTTTTAGTCTTCATCCTTCATAATCTCCCATTCCTTCTTTGAGGTTCAAACCCTCTATGTTCATATCAGCCAGAGAGCTTCCATGGCAGCTGCAGTGCTTCTTAACCAGGACATATGTGGAATGACCCTTTTTGCCGCAGCCTTCAATCCATGCCTTCCCGGTTACCTTTACCCATTTGTTATGCCGGTGGCCGATTGAAATCCCGTCAGTGTGGAGCTTCAGCTTCAGCGTTCTGCCCTCGTTGTGTGCCAGATGGAGCTGCCATGTTACCTTTGTTTTCCCTCCTGGCAGGGGGGTGAGTGTAACGTTGCCCACAGGGGCTGTGTAGCCTGTGACGTCAAAGCTGCTGCTGACAATCTGATGCAGGGTTATGTCCTTCTCAGCCCCCATGTTGTAGACGTTTATCCCCTTCGTCAGGTTCACCGGCTTGTTTGCCGGGATTATTGCGGGATTAACCCAGTTTGTTACTTTGATGCAGCAGTCGTTGGAGGGTGCGCATGTGGCATTAACCCAGAGAGAGTTGCTCTTCAGGCCGAGCTCCCTTATCTCTGCACCGTCGTTCAGAGCATACCTTCCGCATGAGGTGAACTCCTGCTTCCCTGCGGGGTTGAGCTTGGTATATACCAGCATGTCGAGATATGCACTTTCCTCCGATCCAAGACTCACATTCCAGGTTAGCTTGGTTGCCCCGCTTCCGTTTCCTGCTCCAATGAATTCATAGCTCCCGGCACTTGCGCTTGTTCTGTTCAGGTCTATATCGAATTCATTGGGTATTGTGTCCCTTATCGTCATGTTTCTTGCAATGCCGCCATTTGTAACCAGAATCCTAATTTTCCACTCTTCATATGTGTGGGTCGGCACTGTAGTGTTCCCTTCAAGGAGAATTTTTTCTATTCTCGGCCCTTCTGTGATTATGAGTCTTAGAGGGCACGTGCTTATGGATGCATCGCCCCTGTTCCAGTAGGCATACATCTGTATCGGAATTTCGTACTCTCCCACAGGTGCATCCCCGACGTTAACACTCCCGCTGAAAGTGTAGCTGTTTTCTGAGTTTACCGCTATATGCGACCCGTTTTCAGTTTCTATCCACATTGTAACCTCGCTAGGCAGGGCGGAATAATCAGGGACGAGGGTAACCCAGGCTGTCTGCAGCTCGTTGAGGTAGTTGAACACGGTGAGGGCATTGAATTCAACTGTGCTATTCTTCTCAGCCATCACTGTTCCTGAATAGTTTCCTATGCAGCTGAAGGCCATATATTCCTCATCATGGGAGACAACATCCATCTTGACATCTCTGTTTCCGGTAAACTGCACGAATGTCCCGCTTGATCCGATGAGCATGAGCGACGCCAGCAGGAAAATGAGTGTTACTGAAAAAATCTTCTTCATAGTCTAAACACCTCCCGTTTAATCTGTCCTATTAGAGAAGATTTCCTTGTCCTTATTTTCACTATATCTTCGTTTCCAATTCCAGACACCATGTATAATATCCCCAGAAACAGTGATATTTCCAGAAGTATTCCGAAAACGGGCATTATTGGATTTATCCTGTAGAGGTATGTAGTTGCTGACCTTGGGAGTAGCGGCAGATAGGAGTTAACCGTCACCTTCGTGGAGTAGACGGATGTTTCCTCAGGGCTTTTTATTGTGATCAAAACCTTCTTCTCTCCCTTACCCGTCAGCTGAAAGCTGTCTTCGGAAATTTTCGTAACAGGTCTGGGCGCTGAGACGTAGTAGAACATCGGATAGAAATTCAGGTTTTTCACCGCTATCTCCTGCGTGAATACCTCTCCCGGGAGATACCATCCTTCACGCGTTCCTCCCGCTGATGTGACAGCGTAGTTGATCGGAAAAACCTGCCATGATACAAACATTGATGTTGCAACCATAACCAGAAGGAGCGCCGAGGCCAGCACATAGAGAGTCTTGAATTTCACGATCATAACCTTACTTTTCTTCTTTTTCCTGATGCCCTTTTTGCTGTCACCTGTGATAGCCAGGGCTCCGAGGATTATAAGCACACCTGCGACGAGCATTTTGGTTCTACCGGAGAGGCTGTTCTGAATGTAGGTTCCGGCACCCCTTATAACTATCGGTTTTCCCTGGAACGTTATGACTTTGCCGCCTATCTGCGATCTCGATATGGGAGGGATTTTTTTGCTCTGCTGATCCGTTGCAACGTTGTTGTCTCCCTTTGTTATGTATCCGTCCTCAACAACTCCCACAATCCGGTGGACAGTCCATGTCCCCCCGGCGTTGAAGACAACTATATCCCCAACTTCAGGGTTTCTTGAAAGGGGGTTGATAAAAAATACATCTCCCTTGCTTATTGTCGGGGTCATGCTTCCAGAATAAGCGTAGGACACGAAAACAGGCCTGTCGAGCAGAGCTCCCGCTAATGAACCCACAACTATAACTGAAACAAATGACAGGAGCAGATACTCTACAGCCCTGTTCATTCACAACTTCCTCCAAAAGCCTCTATTGTTATGGCAGTGTTATAATCTCCAAGGGTTAGATTGTGGGTGTTAATATGCATCCCTATGTATGCCGTTTCGTTGGCGAGCAGGGTAATGCTGATGCTCTGGTTCCATGAGCCTTTGAAATTTCCTTCAAACACGCCTATGTTATCAGAATTCGAGGTGACTGTTACACAAATTACGGATTCACCGGTCTCGCTCTCGTTGTTTTTCACAGTAAAAACGTCTTCAAAAACATACACAGTGTCTTTACCAAGCCCCTTTCCGAAGCCTGGATACATGGGACTTTCATTGCTTATATCTACTTTCAAAAAGCCATCCTGAAGATAGGAGTAGGGAGGCACAGGACTTTCAATAGAACCAGTTCCATTTGTTGCCTCGGATTCTGAGATTGCATAAACAACCGGAATAGAGTGCTCGGAATTTAAATTAGCAAAGAATAGCCCTGACATTATAATTGTAAACAATCCTATGCCGGCAAGAAGTTTTATTGTCATTTGTGTTCCTCCATTGTGATAATAAATTGAAAGTCATTAAAAAGGAGCAAAGGCTCCAAAATAGAAATCAATCAGCTGCACTCGCCGGCTTCAGCGTAGAACTGAGCCTGGCCGTTTATCTCGTCTCCAGCACTGTAGTTGAATCCGCTAAGTATCATACCAACTCTAACAACCTCTCCGGGCATGACTGTGAAGTAAAGGCTTGTGCTGCCGACTGTGGTGTTGGTGTAGTCGCCAACAAAGAACAGAACTCCATCGTTACCTGAGTATGTCAGGTGCATACAGATCGGGGTCTGCTCCCAAAGGTCGTTGCTCACGCCGAATACTTCTTCAAACACATACGTGCTGTCCGGGCTTATGCCTTCTCCAAAGCCACTCTGCCAGTTGGGGTTGTTGTGGCTTAAGTCAATTACAAGCATACCATTGTCGTTGATGTATGCATAGGGCTGCAGTGGTCTGAGGTCGATGAGCTCTGTGTCATCCGGAACTACCGCGATGTGCACATCCCTGTCTGCTTCAAAGTATGCGAAGTTTGCACTGCTGGCGGCTACTGCTACCAGAAGGCCTGCCATTAGAACGAATAATCCTATTATCTTTTTCATTTCAGATCCCTCCTCCGCATACGAATGGTGCATCGTCAGCCGGCCATGCCTTGACGGTTATTGTCAGGTTGTAGTCTCCGAGTGTGTTCGGTGCTGCAAGCTCCATGCCAACACCCAGTTCTTCACCTGGTGCCAGATAGAAGCACACGTCTCCACTTGCTGTATCTGAGTTGTAGGGGGTTCCGTTTCCACCGGTTATGCGCATGTTCTCTTCGGGGTCGTAGAATGAGACCTTCCCTGGATCTGATGAGATAACCTCAACGAGAATAGTCTTGTTCTCCCAAAGATCGTTGCTCACATTAAACACGTGGTCAAAGTTATATCTTGACTGTGGGCTTAGACCCATTCCCCTGTTCGTCCAGTTTGCATCTTCATGTCCTGGCCAGTTCGGGTTGTCACTTGAGAAATCAATGACCAATTTTCCCCTCTCATTGATGTATGCATAGGGCTGAGCCGGTGTCAAATCGATCAGCTCTGAGTCGTCAGCGACTATCGCGATGTGGCTGCTTCTCTGCACCCTGTAGTCCCTGAAGGTTGCACTGGTGCCTAATGCAAAGGCCATTGCAACTAAAAGCCCGAGCATACCAAGGGCCAAAATTTTCTTCATGGTTTTTTCCTCCAAATTTTCAATAGGGGTGCCTCACATAGAGGCACTTATTGCTGAGTAGGGATTTGTTGTATATAGTAAATGTCGAGTTACTCCCGCTTACTGCCCTGGTAATGAAAGGTTACCCCCGGAATTCTCCCTCTAGAATACTCTTCTAACTTTCTGATGATGTATGAATGCTATCAGGGTGTATATAATCGCCGCAATCATCAGAGGAGGGTCGTTGAGGAAGATTCCAGCAGCTATAAATATGAGGGATGTGCCTATGTAGAATGTGCTCCAGCTGATGTCATTCTTGCTCACAACTTCCATGTACAGATTAACATTCAGGGGCACCTTGATCAGCTTGATTGTTCCGTGCTCATAGGAGATGACACCCTCCCTTTGCATCTTTGGTATATGCGTTTGCATCAGACTGACATAGATACTCTTCCTGTGCTTTCTCTCGGTATTGCCCTCTTTCTCCGCTATGTATTCAACCAGCTCCCTCAGATCAGCCTTCCCCTCACGCTTCTGGAGGTATTCAATCACCAAGATCCTTCTGTCGTTGCCGAGGATCATAGCCGAAGTTCCCATCCTCTTCACCTCAAACGATAATGTCGTCGGCGATTGTTGTTTATGTAAAAGAACTCCACAACTTCTCTCTCTACCAGCTGTCTCAGAGTTCTCTCAACCTTCTGTCGCGTGCAGTGAATCCCACGTTCATTCAGAAATCGTGTCATAAATGATAGTGGCAGTGCTCCATGTTTTTCCAGGAGTTTTATTATCTCACCCTCAATGATATTGCTCTCCATAAATTTCGCCTCCAAATGTTCTTTATTTTCCAATACCCGTGAAAACAGATTATAGTTACCTTACTTCTAATCATAATTATTTGACCCTTATATTATTTAAACCTTCCTATCAGGTTCGGATTTCGGCAATAGAGAAAGTTAAACCCTCGGATAGGTTAGAAAGCTCCTTTCGTCCTATTATTCTTGTTCAGAAGCCTATACTAAAAATGGAGGATTCTGCAATCTTATCAATAAATTGTATAAATTTCAACATATGAATTTTAAAATCTGTGTTGTCGAGTTATGGAAAAATTCTACAAATTACATTTTATAACGTAAGGTGATCAAAAGAATAATTTTGGAAATGGGAATAAGAATTTTGAAGTAATTTTGATAAAAGGGGTTCGAATTTTCTGGAGCCCATGTGAATGGTAGCCCCGCGGGGATTCGAACCCCGGTCGCGGGATCCAGAGTCCCGCATGCTTGGCCGCTACACCACGGGGCTGTGCCCGTTGATAGGTTCAGGGATTAGTTTATAAATTTTATCCCTTTGAAACTTTGCTTGCGCAAAGTTTGGGGGTGTGGGGGCGTTAGCCCCCCATCAATCCTTTCCGGAAAAAGGCTTGGCAAACAGACTTTGCAAAGCAGAGTTTGATCAAAGAGTAAACTTCGCGAGCAAGCTTTTGGGAAAAGCTTGACCAAAAGTTTGTAGCTCTCTGCAGTTCAGCACTTGAAAAGTTGGGTTTTCCTTATAGAGACACGGTTCCTAGCTGAGAACAATGGATTAAATGGCGCATTATTCGGAGATTTATTTTTCTCTGACGCCCTTCGGGCGTCTTTTTAGTGTAAACCCCTTCCAAAAGAGCCCTTAGAAAAGGGTCTCAAGTTCAAAACGGCAGTTAAGCGAGAAACCCTAATGAAATCTTAACATTCCAAAAGGAGCTGCGAACTTTGATGAAACTTTTGCTCGACAAGCAAACTTTGCAGAGCAAAGTTTGATCAAAGAGTGCCCTCCTCATTAAAGAGCAAAAGGTCAGTCGTGCCCTGTTCAAGGAGCAAGTTTCAAGGGGTTTAACTCTTAAACTAGCCCCTCTGATCAGTTTCAACTTCATTACCAGCGCCCGAAGGGCGCTTTGGGCAGTGAAACACTCACAAAAGGAGCAAGCGAGTAAAAACCCCTTTCAGAATTCGAACATTATAGAAAAGGCACATAATTTTCCGCCAGCGCTTTCGTCAGAAAGGGCTGTGATGGTGGGGCCGCCGAGATTCGAACTCGGGTCCCCGGCTCCCGAAGCCGGAAGGATAGGCCAAGCTACCCCACGGCCCCCCAAATCACCAAACCAAACGATTTCAACACTCAAATCCTGATTTAAAGCCAGCCTTCATGAGCTCACACATGCTAACATATAGCCATCACCCCTTTGCTCTTTTAAATTTTGTGGTTAATATGCTTAAAACACGCAAACTCGGAGCTGGCCTGGAAGAACCTAGTATTGAGGACATGCCATGTCCCGACGGCAGTGACGCCCGTAGACGGGTTTTTCCATCCTGTAAGGCTTATAAAGATTACGGGGGATTTACCCACAACGGAGGCATGGAATCATGAAGGTGTCCGTGATAA
>WAPO01000184.1 GCA_015520705.1 Thermococcus sp.
GAGGCAAAGAAAAAGGGACTTCCCTGGACTGTTGCGAAGGGCTTTGATACATTCGCACCGATAGGGCCAAGAGTTGTTGATAAGAGGGAGCTCGACATTTCGAACCTTGAGATAGGGCTGAAGGTCAACGGCCAGCTCAGACAGCTCTCAAAGACTGCGGAGATGATATTCAAAGTCCCGGAGATTATCGAGTATGTCTCGGGCATAATGACCCTTGAGAAGGGCGATATCATCGCCACAGGGACTCCTGCTGGAGTTGGCCTCCTGAGGCACGGGGACAGAATAGAGGCGTGGATTGAGGGTATAGGGGTTTTAAAGGAAGAGGTGCTGGCGGAGGACTCGATACTGTGCTGAGAAAATCTTTTAGTTCTTTCTAATTTTCCAAGTTCTTCTAAGGCGATGCAAACCTTTAAATAGTTATACGTTGAGTATAATACTATGCGGATAACTTTCGTTGACAGGGAAAGTGAGCTCGCTTTCATGGGAGAGCTCTGGGAGAGGGACAACTCATTCCTCCCGATATACGGGCGAAGGCGGGTTGGAAAGACTCGCCTAGTGAAGGAGTTCATCAAGGATAAGCCCGCCGTTTATCATCTGGCAAGAAACAGCACATATCTCGACAACCTGCGAGATTTCGCGAGGGTAGTTCTTGAGAGGTACCCCAGCCCTTATCTCACTCCGGAGTCGTTCTCAAGCTTTGTGGACGTTTTCAGGTACCTGGGCGAGAGGGGGAAGGTTTTGGTTGTGATAGACGAGTTTCCACACCTCATTCAGTCGGACAAAAGGGTCCTCAGCGAGTTTCAGTATATAGTCGACGAGGTCGTGAGGGCTTCCAGGCTTCACCTGATCCTCGTTGGTTCAAGTGTGGGCATGATGGAGGATCACGTCCTGAGCCAGAGGAGTCCCCTCTACGGCAGGAGGGACGGCCAGATAAGGCTTGAACCCCTCGATTTCTTTAACTCATGGAAGCTCCTCGGAGTCGATGCAGAGGAGGCGGTGAGGATATACGGCATAACGGGTGGAATTCCGGCCTATCTAATCCTATTCAACCGCTTTGAGGACGTGAAGAAGCTCGCGTTCAGCAAACATGGCTTCCTCTACGCGGAGGGGGATTTCCTCCTTTCGAGCGAGCTTAGGGAACCGAGGGTCTACAAGCTCATCCTGAAGGCCGTTGCAGAAGGAAAGACGCGCTTCAACGAGATAAGCACTTTCACAGGAATACCGCGCTCGAATCTCTTCAAGTACGTCGAAGTCCTTGAGAGGCTGGGCTTTTTAAGGAGGGAAACGCCAGTAACGGCCCCGTTGAAAACCAAGAACACCCGCTATAAAATAGCCGACAACTACATCCGCTTTTACTTCCGCTTCGTGGAGCGGTACAGGGGCGAGGTGGAGCTTGAGAGCCTCGACTTCTGGGAGGAGTTCCTCGAAGAGTACAACGCCTATCTCGGCGGGATATTCAAAGATGTCGCGAGGCAGTTTCTGATTGAACTCAATAAAGCTGGGAGCCTTCCCTTCCGCTTCACAAAAATCGGCCGCTGGTGGCGTAAGAACGAGGAGATTGACCTCGTAGCGTTGAATGAGAGGGAGAGAAAAGCTTTGCTCGTTGAGGTAAAGTGGAAGGAATTAAGCGAGAGAGAAGCGATGGGAATCCTGAAGGACTTGGAGAGGAAGGCGGAACTCGTTGGGATGGAAGGCTGGGAGAAAAGCTATGGAATAGCGGCGAAAAAAGTCGAAGGTAAAGAATGGCTCAGGGAAAACGGCTTCCTCGCATGGGATTTAAGTGACTTCGAGGAGATACATCCTTAACGTCTTCATTCTATGACATAGGTATGAACCATCAGCCCACCGTGCCCCACCAGCCTGTAGTGCAGAATCCTGAACCCGTTCTCCTCAAAGGCCTTCTCTATTGCCCTTTTCTCAGTCGTTATGAAGACGCCGCGCTTCTCAAGGACTTTCGCCAGCTCCGAGAAGAACTCCATGTAGAGCTTTGGAATCGCGCTTTTTCTTCCGATTTTAAGGCCGTAGGGAAGGTTGC
>WAPO01000185.1 GCA_015520705.1 Thermococcus sp.
CAGCAATAACTATAACCTTACCTCTGCTCTTGAGCCCATCCATCAGTGTGAGCAGCTGGCTGACGACGCGCTTCTCGACTTCTCCTGTAACCTCCTCCCTCTTCGGGGCTATGGCGTCAATTTCATCAATGAAGATTATGCTCGGAGCATTCTCCTCAGCTTCTCTGAAGACCTCTCTCAGGCGCTCCTCACTCTCACCATAGTACTTGCTCATGATTTCCGGCCCGTTGATGGCTATGAAGTGTGCGTTGGCTTCGTTTGCAACGGCTTTGGCGAGGAGAGTCTTACCCGTTCCCGGCGGCCCGTAAAGCAGAACCCCCTTCGGCGGTTCGATGCCGAGCTTCTCAAATATCTCGGGGTGCTTGAGCGGAAGCTCTATCATCTCTCTGATCTTCTGAATTTCATCCTTGAGACCGCCTATGTCCTCGTAGGTCACTCCAAGGACTGCTCTCTTGGCAACTTCCTTAACTGGCTTTTCGCTGACAGTGAAATCCGTGAAGTCCGTAATCTGGACTATCCCCGCAGGTGTCGTTGCCGTGACAACGAATGTTAGCTCCTGACCGAGGATTCCAATCTTGACATAGTCTCCCCTGACCACGGGCCTTCCTATGAGCCTTGAGTGGAGCCACTCCACAAAGTCATGGCCAAACCTGACGGGTTCCGTTGGGGCAAGGATTACCTTTTTGGCCTCCTTTACCTCCGCCTTTCTCACAGCAACCTCGTCTCCAAGCCCCACTCCAGCGTTCTTTCTGATTGTTCCATCCATCCTTATGAGCGAAAGCCCCTCATCCTCTGGATATGCCGGCCAGACAACGGCCGCTGTGTTCTTTGTGCCGATTATCTCGATTATATCTCCGGGTTGAACACCTATTTCACGCATAGCTTTTCTGTCAATCCTCACAATTCCCCTGCCCACATCCCTCTGATAGGCAGAGGCAACCTTAAGCTTAATTTCTTTCTTTTCAGCCATTTACACCACCTCCAATGATGATCATAATCCTGTGATTTCAGCCACCAAAATAGGAAAATTGAAACAGTCAGTCACTCGATCTTGACCTCAAATCCCTCTCCACCTCTCTTTGTCGGGTGCTTCTTCGGAATCCTGATTTCAAGCACACCGTTGTTGTATCTTGCCTTGCTCTTCTCGGGGATGACCTCCTCGGGAAGGCTGATGACCCTTCTGTAGCCGCTGTAGTATCTCTCCACCCTGACAGCGCCTTCCTTTTCAAGCTCCTTCTCCCTTCTCACCTGAGCCTCAATGTAGACTGCATCCTCAGTAACCCTGACCTTTATGTCTTCCTTTCTGACCCCGGGAAGCTCAGCTGTTATTATGAACTCATCGCCCCTGTCGAATATGTCGACGAAGGGCTCCCTCCAGACGCCGCCTGTTTCTTCAAACTCCATTCCAGGTCTTCTGTATGACCAGAGTCTTGGCCCGCGGAAGAAGTCATTGAAGATGCTGTCTATCTCCTCCTGGATTTCCCTCATTATGTCGAACGGATCCCAGACGTTCCATCTTCTCTCCCTCCTCCAGACCATGGCTCCCACCTCCATATTTTGATTACCATTAGTTACTAAAAAATTTTGGTTTATAAGCTTTTCGATTTTAATGAGGTGAGGTTATCAAAACAGAACTACAGGTTCAGATGTGAATCACGTTCAAGCGGATGGGCATCATAGCCGAGACCCTTCAGAATCCTCGCAAACTCCCGAGCATAGCCGTAGACCGTGAAAATCTTCTCAGGCTTCACCTTCTCCACGATCCTCATCAGCTCCCAGAAGTCACCGTGATTGCTGAGCTTGAGCTGGCCGAAGCCTGAGACAGTTAGCTCCCAAGGATTAGCCTTCGGCGGGCGGTTGGAGCGCAGAAGAACCTCACCGTCCTCCGCAATGTTCCCGAAAGCTATCCCGAACTTGGAATAGATGCGTGCGACCTTCACCATCTCCCGCGAAGCTTTCACGGTGTAGCCGTGAATTTCAAGGATTTTCATAACCTCCTGAGCCTTTCCCATCTGGTTGACGTAGAGGGTTGGCCTCTTTCCCTTTCCCAGCGCCTCCTCTACAAAGGCAATGAGCTTCTTTTCGGCTTCTCTCGGCGATGGGAAAGTGAAGTGAGGCACGCCGAAGGTGGCTTCAATGATGAGCACATCGGCCCTCGGAAATCGGCTCTTCTCGGCGGTTCTGAGCTTGAACCACTTTGTATCTCCGGTGTAGAAGAGCGTCCCGTTCTCAAGCCAGAGCTTTATTCCGGCGGAGCCCAGCATGTGCCCCGCAGGGTAGAGCTTGGCCTTTAGATCATCGATGTAAAACGTCTTTCCGAACTCCACCTCTTTGTAGAAGCCACCCTTTCTTAGATGGCTCAGGAATTTGGTGGCTTTCGTGGCGAATATAACCTCCCCGCTGACGAAATGATCCGTGTGGGCATGGCTCTGGAAGGCCACCCTTGCAGAGCTGTCAAGACCTATGTTCCCTATTATCATTGTTCGGGTGTATCTCCGAAATCCTTATTTAGGTTCGTTTCGATACAAATCTTGGTGTTGAGATGACCGCCTACGTCATTGAGACGAGAGAGCTAACAAAGTTCTTCGGGAAGAGGAACATAATTTATCATCTCAACCTCAGGGTCCCTAAGGGCGCCGTCTACGGCTTCCTTGGCCCCAATGGAGCTGGGAAAACCACTACCATAAAGATGCTCACCGCCGCCCTTAAACCTACCTATGGCGAGATAAAGATTTTCGACCTTGAGATGCCCCGCGAGAGGGTTGAAATAATGAAAAAAGTTGGCTACATGCCAGAACAGCCGATAGCGTATGAGGACATGACGATAGCCGAGTTCCTGACCTATATGGGGCGCCTCCTCGGGCTCCCGAAGGAAGAAGCAGTGAGACAGGCGAGGGATTTGATGGCATATGCAGGTGTCGGAAAACTCGCTTTCAACAGGATAAAGGAGCTTTCCAGCGGACAGAGGCAGCGTGTTGCCTTTGCGGCGGCACTCATCGGGGAGCCAGAGCTGCTGATACTTGACGAGCCCACCGCCAACCTCGACCCTCTTGGAAGGATAGAGTTCATAGGCAAGGTTCTTGAGCTGGCGAAGGCCGGGAAGACGATATTCATAAGCTCCCATATAGTTAGTGAGGTTGAGAAGATGTGCAACTATGTCGGGCTGATAAAGGAGGGCCAGCTCATAGATCAGGGCAGGGTAAGGGAACTCGTCAACGTCGAGGGGACGGACTACGATATTGTGGTGTCGGACAACTCAAAGCTCCTTGAGTTCCTGAAGGATCAGATATACGTGCGTGAAGCATGGGAGGAGGAAGGTGTCGTCAGGGTGAAGCTTGACGAGAGGTTTTCCGAGCGGTTTTTCGTCGAGGTGCCGGCTTTCATAGCCGGTGAGGGGCTCGCCCTCAAGCTCTTCAAGTCTCACACAAGTCCTCTTGAGAGGATACTCATGAAGCGCTTCAATATGGGGTGGGAGGAGTGAGCCGCGCTGCTTTCTGGGTGATATTCGGGAGCGAATTCAGAAGATTAATCCGCTCCATAAAGCTCAAGGTTCTCTTTCTCGCCACATTCTTCCCATCCCTGCTCTACCTGTTCAATCCCCATGCAAGCGGAAGCGGTGTGGATAGCATGCTGAAGGCCTTTCAAGCTTTAATGCTCGACCTTCTGCCCAACTACTGGCTCGGCATCATCGGCCAGCTCATAGCCATAATCCTCATGAGTGACCTCCTTGCGAGCGAAATAGACAGGGGCACCATAAGACTCCTCCTAGCACGCCCTGTCAGACTCAGCGAAGTTGTTGGGGCGAAGTTTCTGGCTGGAATGGCAACGCTTGCGGTGCTCTTCGGAGTCCCCTATGCGGTTATATGGCTCTACAATCCTGTTGTCTACGATACGGGCACAGAAGGCCTCTGGAAGGGACTCCCGAATCTTGCAGGAGCCCTCGGAGCGACGCTTCTTGTTTTAGCGACGCTTGGAGCACTGGCTATGCTTATTTCGGTCATCATAACACGTCCCCTTTACGCATCCCTCACGGCCTTTGGAATTGTCTTCCTGCTCCAGTTTCTCCTGCCCCAAATACCCTATATCAAAAACCCCCAGCGCTACACTCTGGGCTATCAAACAGCTGTGATGCTGAAATCCAGCTTTCATAAGGTGGATTTATCTGCCTTCGGGGGCAGTCCCGCCCATACTGCCATCTTCTTCGCGGCCACCAGCGCTCTGCTTCTGGTGCTTGCGTGGGCGGTTCTCATGGAGCGCGACTTCCCTGACTGATGGACAATTTATCCAAAAGCAAGCCACACCTTTAGTTATGTAAAAGGTTTTTATAGTTGCCCGCCCAAGATAAGAGCAGGTGATAACGATGACCTTCGACAGGAAGAAGCTTGAGGAGATTAAGAATGCCGAGAAGGAATGGGACGAGAAGGTGGTGAAGCCCTTAATAGCCAAGAGGCCGGAAAGAAAGGAGAAGTTCATGACGGACGATGGCTTCGAAATCAAGCGCGTTTATACACCCGCAGACCTCGGCGAGGAATGGGACTACCTCGAAAGGCTCAACTTTCCGGGCAGCTACCCCTTCACAAGGGGTGTCTACGGAACCATGTATCGTGGGAGATTCTGGACGATGAGGCAGTACGCCGGCTTCGGAACGGCAGAGGAGAGCAACAGGCGCTACAAGTACCTTCTGGAGCAGGGTCAGACAGGTCTGAGCGTTGCCTTCGACCTGCCGACCCAGATAGGCTACGACTCCGACCACCCGATGAGCGAGGGTGAGGTAGGTAAGGTCGGCGTCGCGATAGATTCGCTCTGGGACATGCGCGTCCTCTTCGACGGAATCCCGCTCGACAAGGTTTCCACTTCAATGACCATCAACTCGACCGCCGCAAACCTTCTCGCCATGTACATCCTCGTTGCCGAGGAACAGGGCGTTACTCCGGATAAGCTCCGCGGAACGGTTCAGAACGACATCCTCAAGGAATACATAGCTCGCGGCACATACATCTTCCCGCCGGTTCCAAGCATGCGCCTTACCACAGACATCATCATGTACTGTGCCGAAAACGTGCCGAAGTGGAATCCGATTTCGATAAGCGGCTACCACATCCGCGAGGCCGGCGCCAACGCCGTCCAGGAAGTTGCTTTCACCCTCGCAGACGGTATCGAGTACGTTAAGGCCGTCATAGACAGGGGTATGGACGTTGACAAGTTCGCCGGAAGGCTCAGCTTCTTCTTCAACGCCCACAACAACTTTCTCGAGGAGATAGCCAAGTTTAGAGCGGCCAGAAGGCTCTGGGCATACATCATGAAAGAATGGTTCAACGCCAAGAAATCGCGCTCGATGCTCCTGCGCTTCCACACGCAAACAGCGGGCTCAACCCTCACCGCCCAGCAGCCGGAGAACAACATAGTGCGCGTTGCTATCCAAGCTTTGGCTGCTGTCCTCGGCGGAACCCAGAGCCTGCACACCAACAGCTACGACGAGGCCCTCTCGCTCCCGACCGAGAAGAGCGTTAGGATAGCACTGAGAACCCAGCAGATAATCGCCTACGAGAGCGGTGTCGTTGATACGATAGACCCGCTCGGAGGGAGCTACTACATCGAATGGCTCACCGACCACATCTACGAAGAAGCTTTGAAATACATCGAGAAGATTCAGAAGATGGGCGGCATGATGAGGGCCATAGAGCGCGGCTACATCCAGAAGGAGATAGCGGAGTCAGCTTATAAGTACCAGAGGGAAGTCGAGGAGAAGAAGCGCATCATCGTCGGTGTGAATGAGTTCGTTGTGGATGAACCGCTCGACGTCGAGATACTCAAGGTCGACCCGAGCATCAGGGAGAAGCAGATTGAGCGCTTGAGGAAGCTTCGCTCCGAGCGCAATAGTAAGAAGGTCGAAGAGGTTCTTGATAAGCTCAGGAAGGCGGCAGAGACCGAGGATGAAAACCTCATGCCCTACATCATCGAGGCCCACAGGCACCTCGCGACGCTCGGGGAGGTTACAGACGTCCTCCGCGAGGTCTGGGGCGAGTACAGGGCGCCGCTGATATTCTGATTCTCTTCCTCCCTTTTCTATTCCGGTCTCCTTCCGAGACCTCAAACCCCACAAAAAAGCTTAAAAAAGGAAAATGTAAGCATCGTTAGACATCACGATAACCGGAGGAGGGATTGAAATGGCGAGAAACAAGCCGCTGGCAAAGAAGCTTCGTTTGGCAAAGGCTGCAAAGCAGAACAGGAGAATTCCTGTATGGGTGATTGTTAAAACCAACAGGAAGGTTATGACTCACCCGAAGAGGAGACTCTGGAGGAGAACCAAGCTTAAGGAGTGAGGTGAATAAAAATGCCAAGACAGAAGAGCAAACCCGGAATTAAAGTCGGTGAAGAGGTTATGATTATCGTTCCCCTCAGGAAGATCAAGAAGAAGGTCCCGAGGTGGAAGAGAGCCCCGAGGGCTGCCAGATTCCTCAAGGAGTTCGTGGCAAAGCAGGCAAAGGCTGAGAAGGTCGTTTTGGGCCCAGAGGTCAACGAGAAGATATGGGAGAGGGGCATTGAAAAGCCGCCGAGCAGGATAAGGGTGCGCGTTAAGGTTGAAGAGGAGGAAGGGGCTAGAATTGCTCATGTGCACCTCCCGCCGGAAGAGATGCCAAAGAAGCCCAAGGAAAAGAAGAAAGCCAAGAAGGAAGAGAAAGTTGAGAGAATCGAGGAAGTTACGGAAGAAGTAGAAGAAGTGGTTGAAGAAAAAGCAGAAGAAAAGGCTGAAGAGGGAGAAGAGGAAAAAGAGGAAGAAGAGGAACCTGCTGAAGAAAAGCAGGAAGAGTGATTTCCCTTTTATTTCCCTTTAGAGGTGACGAAATGCACATAGAAAGACTTGATTTTGAAAACTCTCCATATTTAGGTGTTTACGGAGTAGCAACCGACAGAGTAGCCTTTATCAGGGAGGGGCTGGCGGAGAAAAAGCTTGAAATCCTCCGTGAAGTCCTGAGGGTTCCTCTTGTTGAGACGAGTGTGATGAAATCAAGGATTATAGGCATCTTTGCGGCGGGCAACTCAAATGCACTCATCGTTCCCTATTACATATGGGACGGCGAGCTTGAGGGAATAAAAGCCCGGCTCAGAGAGCTTGACATAGATATGAGGATCGAGCCGTTTCTGAGCAAGCTCACGGCCTTTGGAAATCTCATCCTTGCAAATGACAGGGCCGCCCTGATAAGCGCCAAATTCACGAGGGAGGAGGCAAAAAGAATCGAGGACATACTCGGTGTTGAGGTCGAGAGAGGGATGATAGGCGAATACCATGCTGTCGGAAGTGCAGGAGTGGTTACAAACAGAGGCGGCCTAGTTCATCCTGAAGCTACTGACGATGAGCTCGAATGGCTTGAGGATCTGTTCAAAGTCGAGATTTACGTGGGCACGGCCAATCAGGGCGTTCCCTTCGTTGGCTCATGCATGCTGGCCAACTCAAATGGCGTTGTTGTTGGAAGCCTGACAACAGGGCCCGAAATCGTTAAGATTGAAGAAGCACTTGGATTTTTATCATGAAAGGGGTGATGAGTGATGGAGGTTAAGGTTTACCTCATTAAGGGAATCTTCGAGAGAAACGGCAAACGGGAAGAGTTCAGGAAGGAGTATAGAGCTGTTAAAAAGGAGGACGCACTTGAGCTCGTTTACTCGGAGATAGGCAGCAAACACAGGGTCAAGAGGAACAAGATATGGATTGAGAGCGTTGAGGAAATAAAGCCGGAAGAGGCCCGCGATCCAGTTGTTAAAAAGCTCAGCCTTGAGCTCTGATTTCCCTTTTCTATTCTCTGCTCTCCTCTCCGGCGAGCTCTACGGAAAACTCCATTTCCTCAGTTGCCCTTCCCACCCTCAGGCAGAGCCTGAATTTCCCGTGGCCGCTCACGATGGAGATTAAATCCAGAGCTTTCTGAAGTTTCGGCGGGTCGAGGAGTTTCTCGTGAGAGATCAGCAGGAGAGGTTCTTTCAGGAATTCATAGGTGAATTCACCAGATTCGTCTTCCATAAAAATCTGATCCTCAAGCGCCGCACCTTTCAGCGTGACCTCAGCGTATTCCGACCTGCTGAGGAAGAGGTCAACCCTTCCCCTGAAGCCTCCCTCAAGCGGTGTGATGGACAGCTGGGCATAATCATCGAACCCTCCAGCGGTGAGAACATCCCGCGGAAACATGAACTCGTAACTTGGTGTAATGTAGAGCAACAGAACCCCGTTTTGAAGCCTGTAACCCGGAAGCTCAAGCCTCCCAGAGCCGGCAATATCTATCTCCACCCGGTATTCAGCCGGTGCGATGGGAAGCTCGGAAGAATGAACCTCCCTCTCCGGGATGAACCTCCGTGAGGTGTCAAACATCCAGCCAGAAACATATCCCGCCTGGCCTTTCCCGAACTTCTTCCCGAGAAGAACACTGCTTGCAGCCAGGAACTTTCCGTATTCGGCTTTTATACTGTCCGGGACAATAACGGCATTTTCAAGGACTTCGATCATTTCCGCGGTCTTTTCAACGGCTTTTCGGTGCTTCCTCGAAAGAAAACTCCCCCCAGAGATTAGAACCGTCCTCATGGAAACTCCCCCTATTCATACGAATGAAAGTTTAAAACACTTTCTCCTTCCACCCGAGAACCCTCGACTGATAATGGCTCCTCGGGAATATCGTGAGCGGGTCAATCCCCCTCTCTCTGAGGAGGTGCCTCAGCTCAACCTCATAATCGCTTTTTTCAAGCTCCTCACTCTCCCTGATTTCGATTATAAAAAGCCTCTCCGTCAGCTCCCTTATCGTCCTGTAGCCGAGGCCGAGAAGGGGGCGAATATAGGCGACGTTGAAGCGATCTTCGAGCGAGCGAGCTTTCGGCAGATCGAGAAACGGAACTCTGTCATCCCTCCTCGTGCCGTCGCTTATTCTGCTGGCTATTTTTGCAACCTCTTCAAGAGCCCTTTCATGGATGAACTGAATAGCCCTGTTCGGATGGCCGTCCTCAATGCACATATCGGCGGCCTTTTCAAGGATTTCTCTGGACAGATAGAGAACCTGATGCTCGAAGCCGAGCCTTTCTGCAGTTTCTTTTGCATGCTTCCAGCTGTCAAGCAGTCCGAAGCTCACGGTGACCAGCTTCACCTCATAGCCAAGTCTGGTTAAGATCCACGCAGAGAGCGATGAATCCTTACCCCCGCTGTAGAGATGATAGACCTGCATTCCGCTTCACCGGGAGAAGAATCAAATAAAGATGTTAAAGATGTTTCTGAATAGGCAACATTTAAAAGCCCAACTTTTATAAACCCTCTCGCATCGCTATGCGGGAGCTGTATGAGGTGAGAGAGATGAATAAAAAACTGCCCGGAAAGGTGAGAAGAGCCATTCGCGCTAAATATTATGACATCGAACCCAGAGCGTGGATCGGGAAGAAAGGACTTGAGGATAGCGTGATTGGGGAGATAAACACCCAGCTCAAGAAGGATGGGATACTCAAGGTTGAGATCAGAAAGGGTGCCCTCATATCCACTGAGATGGAAAGGGAGGAAATAGCTGAAAAAGTAGCCGAACTGACGGACAGTGAGCTCATAGATGTCAGAGGCAAAAGGTTTATATTGTTCAAGCCGAGAGAGGGTTGGGAAAAGTATTTAAAGAAGCTCAAGAGAAAGGAACTCTCAAAGGAGAAGCGGGAGGAGAAGCCCGTTAAAAAGGTCAGGCTCGACATTGCTCAATTCAGAAAGAAGTTCAAGAAAGGGAGGGATTAAGAATGGCGACGGTTTATGATGTTCCCGGTGATTTGCTCGTTGAGAGGGTTGCTCAGAAGCTGAAGGAGATAGAGGCCATAAAACCCCCTGAATGGGCGGCTTTCGTAAAAACCGGAAGGCATAAGGAGCGCTTACCAGAACAGGAAGACTGGTGGTATCACAGGGTTGCCTCAGTCTTCAGAAAGGTCTACATTGACGGCCCGGTTGGCATCGAACGCCTCAGGACATGGTACGGAGGCAGAAAGAACCGCGGTCATGCCCCTGAGCACTTCTACAAGGGAAGTGGATCAATAATAAGGAAGGCCCTCCAGCAGCTGGAGGCGGCAGGATTTATAACGAAGGTGCCCGGAGAGGGCAGAGTGGTAACCCCCCAGGGAAGGAGCTATCTCGACAAAATCGCGACGGAGCTCAAGAAGGAGCTTGAAGAGCAGATTCCCGAGCTCAAGAAGTATTGAGCTCTTTTATCCTTTCTCCCGCTTTAATCAGGATAAGTTTTTAATCTGAATTTCAGAAAATAATTCAGGTGATGGAAATGGCCGAGGACATAGAGGAAATCAGAAGGAAGAAGCTTCTTGAGATGCAGAAAAAGCTCGCAGAGCAGCAAAAGGCGCAGGAAGAAGCTATAAGACAGGAGATGGAGCTTGAAGCCCAGCTCGATGCTATAATGAGAAAAATATTAACTCCTGAAGCGAGAGAAAGGCTCGGAAGGGTTAAACTCGTTAAACCGGAGCTTGCCCGACAGGTTGAGCTGATTCTGGTTCAACTCTTCCAGGCAGGTCAGATTAGGGAGAAAATTGACGATGCCAAGCTGAAGAGAATCCTCGCGCAGATAGATGCAAGAACCCGGAGAGAATACAGGATAAAATGGTAGCTGAAGGGAGATGCATGGACATAAGAGAGATACTCCAGAAACTCCACGAGAAAGGAGAGGTCAGCAGGGAAACCTGGAAACCCCTCTCCGTAAAGAAGAACAAGGACGGAACAGTTGATGTGCTCTACAAAAACAGGCTCATCGGCACGGAAGAAGACCCCGTTTTTCTCTGGATTTATGCGAATGTTGTTGAGGATGAGGAGTTTGATGTCAAAGTGCTGGAGAGAATCACCTTTAAAAAAGAAGACATAAAATGGATTCTTCGTTATGCTCAACCTTAACCTTTATATACCATAAAATTTTTAAAGGTATCCGCATGCGGGGGTGAGGAAGTGGATAAGCGTAGGGTTTGCCCTGTCTGCGGCTCAACCGAGTTCATTTATGACCCCGGAAGGGGTGAAATCATCTGTACAAAATGCGGATTCGTCATTGAGGAGAATGTTATAGATACCGGTCCTGAATGGCGAGCTTTTGATGCTTCTCAGAGGGAGAAGCGTTCAAGAACAGGTGCTCCCGAGAGCATTCTCCTGCACGATAAAGGTCTTTCAACTGACATTGGAATTGACCGGAGCCTGACGGGGCTTATGAGAGAGAAGATGTACCGCCTCAGAAAGTGGCAGAGCCGCCTCAGAGTTAGTGATGCCGCCGAGAGAAACCTCGCTTTTGCCCTGAGCGAGCTTGACAGAATTGCTTCCCAGCTCAAGCTTCCAAAGCACGTTGAGGAGGAAGCGGCAAGGCTCTACAGGGAGGCCGTGAGAAAAGGCCTCATAAGGGGCAGGTCAATTGAGAGCGTGATAGCAGCATGTGTCTATGCCGCCTGCAGACTGCTCAAAATCCCCAGAACCTTGGATGAGATAACCGAGATTTCAAGGGTTGATAAGAAGGAGATCGGCAGGAGCTTCCGTTTTATTGCCAGAAACCTGAATCTCACTCCGAAAAAACTCTTTGTTAAACCAACGGACTACGTCAACAAGTTTGCCGATGAACTTGGACTGAGCGAGAAGGTGAGGAAAAAGGCTGTGGAACTTCTTGATGAAGCCTATGAGAAGGGTCTTACAAGCGGAAAGAGCCCTGCAGGTCTTGTTGCGGCAGCTCTCTATATAGCTGGCCTTCTTGAGGGAGAGAAGAGAACCCAGAGGGAAGTGGCTGAAGTTGCAAGGGTAACCGAGGTCACGGTAAGGAACAGGTATAAGGAGCTCGTTGATAAGCTCAAGCTGAAGATTCCGATGTGATCGTTATTTCCTCATAAACCAGCTTTCCAGTGTTGCCTGCCTGCCTGCTTTTATAGCTTTTTTAAGTCTTTCAAGGCCGTTTCTGACCCTTGACTCACTGAAATCATGCTCATCACACAGGAATCTGATTATTCCCTCCTCATCGGGCATTTTCCATTCAAGCCTGAACTCATCCGTCACAGGAGGGTTGAGGAAGAACTCCTTTATGGCATACAGGTCAACCTCACTGCCTTTCTGATATTTTTTCAGGGGATCCTTCGAGTGCTTCACTATTTCAAGGGCCTTCTTCGGGCCGATACCCTTTATTCCTCCCGGATTGTAGTCGGTTCCCACGAGAATAGCCATTTCAATCAACTTCTCCCTGTCTATGCCGAGCTTTTTCAGGGCTTCATCGAGGTTTATAAGCTCAGGCTTCACCTCAACATAAACATCCTTTCCGGGTAGCTTTCTCCTCCCTGTTATGGTGAGATTCCTGACCAAGCGGGGAGCGCCGAAGAGAAGCGAGTCATAATCCTGGGATGCCGAGGCATAAGTTTTCCTTTTCATGGCCATATAAGCTGCCTGAGCCTCTCCTTCACTCGGGGCCTGGATAACCGGAATTCCCATCAAGCCAAGGAGCTGCTTGGCATCGCTGATCAGCTGTTCATTAACCCTGCTCGCCCTCTGTGCGTATTTCTTCGCCTCCTCCAGATCACCTCTGGCAAGAGCCTCTTCCCATTTCTCCTCCGCTTCTTCCCTGACCTCTTTCCTCCTCTCAAGCTCCTTTTTTTTGAACTCCGGTGGTTCACCGTCAAATACATAGGCAGGCTTTATACCGGCCTCCATTAGATTTATAGTTCTGTAGAAAAGCCCGGAGAGATGAGATGTTATCCTGCCCCTCGAATCCATCAGGGGTGTCCCATCCCTCTGCCGTATGGTCGAGAGAAACTGATATATGGCGTTGAAAGCATCTATTGAAACCTTTTTACCGTAAAGATTCTCAAGCTCGATTTCCCTCCTCGGAATAAGCTCACCTATCTGAACTCCCATTTTACCACCCGCCAAAAAGATAGGCTGTGCAGGGTTATAATATTTTCTTCTTCAGCTTCAGAGATTTCATCCTAAGGTTAAACCCCTTTGGTTCATTTGGCATATGCCGATAGGGGGCTCGTCAAATCGAGAAGAGAAAAGTTATAACCTATTTTCCCGACATAAAACTGTAAATTTCATCGAGGTGATAAAAATGGGTGTGGAAGCACTTTTTGAACCCAGGAGCATTGCTGTTATAGGGGCATCGGAGAAACCAGGAAAAATCGGATATGCAGTTATGAAGAACCTCGTAGAATACGGCTATGAAGGGAAGATTTATGCTGTCAATGTTAAGGGTGTCGAGATAAAAGTGGGAAACAGGGTTTTCAAGTCCTACAAGAGCATACTTGATGTCCCAGATGAGGTCGATATGGCGGTTATTGTTGTCCCGGCCAAGTTTGTCCCGCAGGTGGTAGAACAATGCGGTCAGAAGGGCGTCAAGGTTCTGCCGATAATAAGTTCAGGCTTCGGAGAGCTCGGCGAGGAAGGAAAGAAGGTCGAAGAACAGATTGTCGAAACAGCCCACAAGTATGGGATGAGGATTCTCGGACCGAATATCTTCGGCGTTGTCTACACACCAAAGAAGATAAACGCAACCTTCGGCCCGACAGATGTCCTTCCAGGGAAGCTCGCTCTCGTTTCCCAGAGCGGTGCCCTTGGAATAGCCCTCATGGGCTGGACAATTCTTGAGAAGGTTGGTCTCTCAGCCCTCGTGAGCATTGGAAACAAGAGCGACCTTGATGACGCAGACATGCTTGACTACTTTGAGAACGATGACAACACGGGTGCAATTCTGATCTACATGGAGGGAGTTAAGGATGGAAGGAAGTTCATGGAAACTGCCAAGAGGGTTTCAATGAAGAAGCCAATCATCGTTATCAAGGCAGGAAGAAGTGAGCGCGGTGCTAAAGCTGCCGCTAGCCACACCGGTTCTCTCGCCGGAAGTGACAAAATATACGAGGCCGCATTTAAGCAGAGCGGTGTTCTCCGTGCCATCACCATCGGCGAGGCCTTCGATTGGGCAAGAACGCTGAGCAACCTCCCAGAGCCAGCAGGGGAAAATGTTGTCATCCTCACCAACGGTGGTGGAATAGGTGTTATGGCCACCGATGCGGCTGAAGAAGAGGGGCTGCACCTCTACGACAACCTTGAGGATTTGAAGGTTTTTGCCAACTACATGCCTCCCTTCGGCTCATACAAGAACCCCGTTGATTTAACTGGTATGGCAGGCGCGGAAGGCTATGAGGGTGCTGTGAAGGCGGCGCTTGAGAACCCGAACATGCACGCCATAGCTGTGCTCTACTGCCAGACTGCCGTTTTGGATCCGCGTGACTTGGCTGATATAGTCATCCGCGAATACAACGCGAGCGGGAGGAAGAAGCCTCTCGTAGTTGCTATAGTCGGCGGAATAGAGGCAAAGGAGGCAATAGATAGGCTTAATGAGGAGGGAATCCCAGCTTATCCAGAGCCAGAGAGAGCCATTAAATCCCTCGCAGCTCTCTACCGCTGGAGCAACTGGAAGAACAGACAGAAGAAGGAATGAAGTCTCTTCTTGCATTAATTTTTTTAACAGCTTCATAAAGTTTTAATACCATGCATGGTATTCTTAAACGGTGCACTCCCATGATGTGGAAAAGGGAGTCTGGTATATGCCATTTAATAGGAGTGATTTTGAGTGGATATGGATTTCTTCTGCTTATTCACAGATATTTCAGCTTGAACAGTTCTGGAGGGCTATAAAATGCTCATCGCCCTTATATCCGACATACACTCAAATATGGAGGCCCTTGAGGCTGTCTGGAAGAAGGTCAAGAAGGCCGACGCAATACTCTGCATGGGTGACCTCGTGGGCTACGGAGCAAATCCAAATGAGGTCGTTGAGTTCTTCAGAGAGCAGATGAGGGAGAGAGAAATCCTCTGCGTGCGCGGCAACCACGACAATGCCATAGCCTTCGGTGCTGATTGGGGCTTCAACCCCTATGCGAGGGAAGCCGTCAGGTGGCATCAGAGGGTCATGAAGAGTGAAAACCTCGAATTTCTGAGAAGGCTACCTGTCAGGCAGCTTTTTACCGATGACACCGGAAGGAGCTACCTCCTCATCCATGGTTCGCCAAGGGCTCCCCTCGATGAGTATCTCTTTCCGTGGTTCCCGGAGAGCGAATTCAGGGCTGTTCTCAGCTATGTCAGACAGGATGACCTGATTGTGGGGCACACCCATGTTCAGATGCTTGTGGAGATAGGTGGAAGGAGGATCATAAATCCCGGAGGTGTGGGACAGCCGAGGGACGGAGACTGGAGGGCGGCATACGCATTTCTTGACACAGAAAAAGGAGAAATAATCTTCAAGAGAGTTGAGTATGACGTGCAGAAGGCCGCCATGAAGATAATTGAAGCTGGCCTTCCGAGATTTCTGGCGGAAAGGCTCTACGAGGGATATTAAAATAGGGAAAGATCACTCAAACTCGTCCTCCAGCTCAAGTTCCTCGGTTTCTTCTTCAGAGCTCATGAGTTCTTTCACGGTCCTGAGCCTCCTGAGCTTTGATTTCACTGCGAGCTTGCTGGAATCAATAATTATGACCTCCCCTATGCTCTTTACGGCTGTTATAGGAATTAGAAGAAGCCCCTCATGATCGGTAACAAACTCACTCGTGTCGAGGTCTTCATCAGGCTCGGCAACTATCACTATAATATCCCCTGTTTCCTCATCAAAACTCAAATCATAAACCCAGCCAAGCCTTACACCTGTATCCGTAATAAGCTCAACGTCCCTAAGCTTTGAGGCTCTTATCTTTACCATCTTTTCCACCTCTCGGTTTAATCGTGTAATCCTTTAAGCATTAATGTATAAAACTTTTTCCACTAAAAAACACCAAAAAAGAGGGTCAGAAGGTGAAGTAGTCCATTCTCTCCTCTTTCCCGGATTTAACCCTCCTGCTTTCTTCAAAGTTTCTGTAGTAGTCGAGCATATATTTTGTTATACTCGGTCTTACCTTCTTCATGGCCTCCTCAAAATCCCCCTTTGAAACCCTGAGCTTCTCAAGGAACTCCTCTGCCTGCTCTTCAACCAGCTCCATCTCTGTGCGGGCCATTATCCTGCGCATGGCATTCAGAGCTGCTTCCCTCACTAAAGCTGCCAGATCGGCGCCGCTGTAATCTTTGGTTCTCTTTGCAAGCTCTTCCAGATTAACATCCGGGGCAAGGGGGACCCTCCTCGTATGAACCTTGAGTATCTCAAGCCTCGTTCTTTCATCCGGGGCGGGGACGAATATAAGCCTGTCGAATCTTCCAGGTCTGAGTAAAGCTGGATCGAGTATGTCAGGCCTGTTTGTAGCGGCAATAACGACAACGCCACTATTCCGCTCAATCCCATCCATCTCAGTAAGGAGCTGGTTGATAAGCCTATCAGTGACTCTATTGACGTCGCTGCCTCTGGCAGGTGCCACAGCATCAATTTCATCTATGAAAATAACTGTGGGAGCTGCTTGCCTCGCCTTCCTGAATATTTCCCTAATTCTCTTCTCGCTTTCGCCGACCCATTTTGAGAGGACTTCAGGCCCCCTAATCCCAATAAAGTTCGCCTCACTCTCAGTCGCCACAGCCTTAGCAAGGAGAGTCTTACCCGTCCCCGGCGGGCCGTAGAGAAGAATACCCTTCGGCGGCTCAATACCAAGTCTCTCAAAGGCTTTTGGATACTTCAGCGGCCACTCGACCGCCTCCTTTAGAGCCTCTTTAATATTCTCAAGGCCGCCTATGTCGTTCCAGCGCACATTTGGAACTTCAAGGAGGACTTCCCTCAGAGCCGAAGGCTCCACCATCTTAAGAGCCTCATAAAAATCCCTCCTCGTAACC
>WAPO01000186.1 GCA_015520705.1 Thermococcus sp.
TCGAGTTCAGCGTGGAGGGTCAGAAGGTCGAGCTTAGCAAGGACGACATCGTGCTCAGGAAGGCGGTGTTCAGCGAGGGCGAGGAGGTAGAGACTGCTGTTGTTAGAGATGCAGTCGTGGTGTTCTTCTGAGCCTTCCCTTTTTATCTTCCGGCTGTCTTCCTCAATTCCTGCACGGGAAAACTTTTTATGAAATATGTTGAAGTTTTAAGGGGATTTCTATGAGCAGGGCTCTGGATATGTTCATGAAGAAGGTTAGCATAAACGAAACCGTCCGGAAGACTCTTAATGAGGTTTCCAGAAGGCCTCTCCGTGAGATTCTGGCTTACATGCACAGGGGAGAGAAGGATGCCACAGCACTTTATTCTTTCCTCCACGAAAATCTGCCTAAAGGTTATCCGAGGGAAATTTTCAAAAAGTTTGTGAAAATTGAAGCTGAACATGACAGAAAGATCATGGGAATCTTCAGGAGTCTGTTCCCCGCAGAGGAGCCGCCGGAGGTTCCGTTTAAGAGCTGGGTGGAGGTTCTGGCAGAGGGCGATTTCAGGCTCAGGAGCGTCGGGGACTACCTGAAGGCACTGGAGATAGCGATGGACGCCGAACAGCTCTCCGAGGGTGTCTACACAATGCTCGCTGAGATGATGGAGGATTCCATGCAGAGGCAAATCATGGAGGGGCTTGCGAGGGACGAGAGGGAGCACTACGAATTCCTGAAGAAGGAATACGACTTCTACTCCAAAATTGAGGCCAGAAAAGCCCTTGATGAGCTTGTCAGGGAAATAAAAGGCAGGTGAGCGTTTCAGTTCTGATGCTTCAACCTTGTTCTCTATTCCATTTTAATACACTAGACTTCAAAAACGAACACGCAATCTTTAAAAACTTCTTTCTTTAATCAGGTTGGGCAGTTTCCGGGCGAAGGCGTCCGCCCCAAATGCCTCGAAGAGAGGCTGATGACGCCTGTTCTCTCCAGATTTGGAGGTGACGCCAGTGAACCCGGATGAAAGGATAGTTATTGGAATAGTTCAGGTTATAGTGGTGCTCATGCTCTCGCCGCTGATGGCGGGGGTTCTCAAAAAGGTTGAGGCAAGGATAGAGTCGCGCAGAGGAATCAGCATCCTCCAGCCCTACTACGATTTAGCGAAGTTCTTCAGGAAGGAGACGCTCGTTCCGGAGGGGACAGGGCCCTTCTTCATAGCGGCGCCTTTCATAACATTCGCAGCCATGCTAACACTCCCCCTGATGCTTCCGATAGTTGGCAATTTCCCGAGCTGGCTGGCGCCGACCGTTGACTTTTTCGGCGGGACATTCATCTTCGGCCTCGCGGCAATGGCTTCGGTACTGGCAACTGAGAGAACAGGGAGCTATTATACAGGCATCGGAGCAACGAGATCAGTCAGCTTTGGAGCATTCGCCGAACCTGTGCTGATAATGGTCTTCTTCGGTGTGGCTATAATCACGGGAACCAACAACCCCTTCCTGATGAACCACAGAATCACCGCAGGCAACTGGTATCTTTCACCGACACATGTCCTCATAACAGCCGCCTTCTTCATGCTTCTCCTCTTCGACACGGGAAAATTACCGATAGAGTCCCACGGCAGCAACGAGCTGGGAATGCTTGATCAGGCCAAAAGCCTCGAATACACCGGCCCGCTCTACGCCCTCAGCTCATGGGCGTCTTACATGAAGTCTTTCATCCTTACGGCAGTCTTTCTCAACGTATTCGCCTTCCCGTGGGGCCTTGCAGAGAGCGCATCGTTAAATTCCATCGTCTACGGCACAGCAACGCTCCTCATAAAGATGCTCGGCCTCACACTGGCCTTCGTCGCTGTTGAAGAAACCCTCGCAAAGATAAGGCTCTTCAGAATAATAGACTACCTCTCTGCGTCTTTCCTTCTGGCCATAATGGGCGTCATAAGCTTCCTCCTCGGTGGTGGTGCTCCATGATGAACATTACCACAGAAATTGTGAATCTCCTCGGCGCTACGGTGCTGCTGACGGCATTCCTCCTGCTTTTTCACTCCTACATGCACTCTGTCATTGAAACGATATCCTTCCAGTCAATCCTCATCGGCGCGATAATCGGAATCGTCGGCTGGGAGAAGGGAGTTGGCGAGCTGCTGATTCTGGCCGTCATAACCGTTGCATTCAGGGCGGCTGTAATCCCGTGGATTCTTGCAAGGGATATACGGGATGAGCACATCTGGAGACACAGGGAAATAAAAGCAACTCATCATGTGATAGTTCTTGGCCTGATAACTGCAGTTCTGGCATACTTCCTCTACACCCCCATCTACAAGGTAACAGGGGAGTGGGGCGGAGTTATACCATTCGTCCTGCTCTTCCTCAGCCTTCTCGTCATAATCACGAGGAGAAACGCGCTTGCACAGGTTGTGGGCTACGTGAGCGAGGAAAATGCGCTGCTCTATCTGGCGGTTATGCTTTCACCGATACCCATGGTGCTGGAGTTCGGAATACTGCTCGACATGATAGCCTTCGTTCTGCTTGCGGTTGTGCTCGGCGCTGAAAAGCGCTACGGCCCGCTGGAAGTTGAGGAGCTGGTGGGGTGATAAAATGGAGCAGGCAATCTATCTTCTAATCCTTCCGCTGGTAGCGGCGCTTGTTTCTCTGACCTCAGAGAGACTTGCGAGCATTTTCACACCCGCGGCGTCATTCCTGACGGCAGCTTTATCCACAGAGCTGCTCGCTGGCGGATACCGTGCATCAACAGGCACGTTCTACGCCGACTGGTACTCCCTCGTCATAACGACGATTGTGGTGTGGATTTACTTTTTTGCTTCTCTGGCCTCCATCTACTATGTGGAGCGCGTTGAGAGGCCTTTCTTCAGCCTCCGCTACTACTGGAGTCTTATTTCCCTCTTCGCCCTCACAATGATCTTCACAGCCCTTGTCTCAAACCTCGGCTGGATGTGGATAGGCCTTGAGGGAACGACCATCGTGAGCGCCCTCCTCATAATAACCGATGGAAAGAAGAGAAACGTTGAAGGGGCATGGCGCTACATGATAATCGCCTCAGCCGGGCTGGGGATAGCTTTCCTTTCAATCGTAATCGCATACAGCTCCGCTGGAACGCTCGACGTGAGGCATCTCACCCTAACAGGGAAGAGCGCCCTTCTCGTTTCCGTGTTTGCTCTGATAGGCTTCGGAACGAAGGTTGGTCTTTTCCCGATGCACAGCTGGCTACCTGACGCCCATGGAAGCGCACCTTCCCCGGTGAGTGCAATGCTTTCCGGGACTCTCCTTCCAACGGCGCTCCTCGTATATCTCAGAATCTTCCAGTCGGCCAGAGAGACTGGGATTACCCTCCTCGCCGGTGTGCTGACGCTCCTTGTCGCCTCAGTCCTGATGGCATCCCAGCGCTTCCTCAAGCGCCTTCTGGCCTACTCCAGCATGGACATGATGGGCGTTGCGGTGATAGGCATCGCGCTGAGCCCCCACCATCCAGCGCTGCTGAGGCTCGTCTTCATCCTCCTCGCGGTTCATGCCTTCTCAAAGGGCGCCCTCTTCATAGCTGGAGGAAACCTTGTTAAGGCCTGCGGCACCCGGGAGATTGGAGACATCAGAGGGGTTCTCAGCTCAACAAAGCTCACGGGCTACTCCCTCTCGCTCTCGGCACTTTCAGTAACAGGAGCGCCGCCCTTCGCGACCTTCCTTGCGGAACTGGTAATACTCGGGACAGCCGTCACCATAAATCGCTGGTGGGCTCTCCTCATCGGAACCGGCCTGCTGCTCTCCTTCTTAGCTCTTAACTGGCACAGTGCCCGGATGGTTTTCGGCGAAGGGAGGAAGATTGAGCTCCCCCTTGGTGAGGAGCTGATACCCTTTGCCATGACGCTGACAGCGCTGGGGATAAGTCTGTATGCATGGTATCTTGTCCTTACAGGAGGTCTGGTAATATGAAGGTTCTTTCAGCAGTTTTCAGGAGAAAGGGAGCCTTTCTTGCAGTGTGGCTCAATTATGAGACCGGGGAGGTCGAGATAAGAGAAAGCCCGGAGCTCCCGAAGAGAAAAATCGCTCCTGCCCTCACAGGCGACACCTCAGCATACCTAACCGTCCCTCAGGGAAGCAACGCGGTTTCTCTGACATTTGGGCCGGCGGCTGGCGGCCTCGGACAGGCAGGGGCATTTGAAATCCTTACCTACGGCGAGAGGATAGTCTCGATAAGGCCCATCTACAGCTACAAGAGGAGAAGGATCGAGGCCAGTATAGCAGGCAGACCGGTTCATGAAGCCCTTATCCCTCTGGAGAGGGCAGCAGGCAACTTCTCCATGGCATACACCTATGCCTTTCTCCGTGCGGTTGAGAAGGATCCCGACAGGGAGGTCTGGGAGGTCAGAAAGGCCCTCCTGGAACTTGAGAGGCTCTACAACCACTTCAACGCTATCCACAAGCTCGCGGGGGCGGCATCGCAGAAGGTTGCAACGATGCGCTTCCACGCCCTTGAGGAGGATGTCCTGAGGATTCTCGCGAGGCTCACAGGCCACCGCTACGGATTCGGAGCAAACAAGCCGGGAGAGGTCAATCTGCTGGAACCCGGAGCCGTTGAAAGGCTCAGGGCGGTTAAAGAGGAGTTCCTTACCCTGAAGGATGAGCTTCTTGAGAGCAAGATACTCATAGACCGTCTGCACAACACATGCAGGCTGAGCAGGGAGGACATTATAGAGCTAGATGCGGTTGGAATAGCCGCAAGAGGCTCCGGAGTGCCAAGGGACGTGAGAGCCTTCGACCGCTTCTACTCCTATAAGCCCGTGACGTGCGAGGAGGGAGATGCTCTGGCAAGGATGATGGTGAGGATTGAAGAAATTGAGAGGTCATTTGAGATAATAGAGGGCATTGATGTGAAGCCGGTTAAGGCTGAGACTGAGCTGGAGGAGGGGCTGAAGTTCGGCGTTGCAGAGGCGGCCCACGGCGATGTTCTGGCCCTCGTTGAGGTCAGGGACGGGGCCGTGAGATGGATAGGCCTGCGCGGGGCTTCAAGGGTAAACTACATCGCCTTCTGCAGGGGGATAACAGGGAATATCTTCACGGACTTCCCCTTCGGCCTCGAAAGCTTTGGCCTGAACTTCGCCGATGCTGCCCTCTGGCAGGGAGGTGAGGAGTGATGTGGATCATCAGAGGCCTGAAGAAGGGGGTAATAACGAGCAGGTATCCGGAGAAGAGCAGCGAGGAGGAGCTGCCGCCGATGGTTCCCCTCAGCACTCCGGGAGAATGCCCCTTCGGCGCGCTCAGGGATGGGCGACTCGACGGCTCAAGGTGCCTCTACTGCAGGCTCTGCGATGCAGAGTTCGGGAGAAAGGAGGAGATGGCCCTGATTGAGAGGCCCCTTCCTTTCAGGAAGTCGCTCCATGTATTCTTCCTCGACGCCGGCACCTGCCACGCCTGCAACCGCGAGGTGGCGCAGCTCCAGAGTCCCTACTACGACATCCACAGGCTCGGGATATTCTTCACGCCGACGCCGAAGCACGCGGATGTACTCCTCGTCGCGGGCTGTCCCACGGATGAAATGATACCCGTCCTGAAGGAGGCATATGAAGTGATGCCGGAGCCGAAGCGCGTTCTCGTCATGGGGAGCTGCGCTCAGGGCGGGCTCTGCGGGAGAAGAGTTGAAAACTTCATCCCGGTTGACGGGCGCATAAACGGCTGTCCGCCTGCCCCGGTGAATATCATTGAGGGGCTCCTCAAGACTGCAGGGAGGGATATCCAGTGAACCCCTACTACATGATAACCGCCGCCTTTGTGATTTCCTCACTCACTGCCGTGCTGTCCAGAAAGCTATCCTACGGGCTGGCAGCGCTCTCATCGGCCGCACTGCTGGCTCTCATCACCACCGGCACACCGGGAGTGGATGATTTAACCCGTTACTTCCTCCTGATTTCGGGTGTGGTGTGGCTGGGAGCGTCCCTCTTCAGCCTCAGCTACGACGACCACTACCCCCGGCTTCTCGCAGGGGCGTTCTCGATGGCCATGGCGGGCATGATGGTGATCCTTCTGGCCGGAGACGCGGTTTCCTTCCTCATCGGATGGGAAACCATGACAATAGCTTCCTACCTCGGCATAACCGCAAAGGAGAAGTCCGGAAAGGGAGCCTATAAATTCCTCGCCTTCGGCGAGCTAAGCGCCCTGCTCATCCTCGCGGGCTTTGGAATGATGATAATCCAGAGCGGCTCCATTGAGTTCTCGGCATGGAAGGCCACCCCGGCATGGAGCATCGCCTTCCTCCTCGCGGCGCTCGGCTTCGCTGTGAAGATGGCGGTCTTTCCGTTCCATACATGGCTCCCCAACGCACACGGCAATGCCCCCGCAAATCTATCTGCCCAGCTGAGTGCGGTTCTGACCCTAATGGCGCTCTACGGGATGCTCAGGCTTCTTCTGATAGGCACACCCGCAGATTGGGTAGGTGCGGTGTTCCTCCTTCTCGGAGGTCTGACCGCAGTCCTGGGAGCTTCATACGCAGCCGGCACGGAACACGTCAAAAGGCTCCCGGGATACAGCACGGTGGAGAACGATGGTGTTCTCCTGGCAGTCCTCGGAGGAGCGATAGTGGCAGTCGGTCATGGAATTTCCGCGCTGGCATCCTTCGCCTTCCTCGCACTCCTGTTCTATGCATTTGCGCACAGCGTTGCCAAGGGACTGCTCTTCCTCATAGCGGGAAGGCTTGAGAACGGTTCAGGAAGCTTTTCAGAGGTTGTTCCGGGCAGGCTTGGAATGGTGGGGGTTGCGGCGGGCTATGTCTCGGCCCTGAGCCTCGCAGGCGTGCCGCCGTTCCCGGGCTTCCTCGGCGAGTGGATGGGGATTGAAACGCTCCTTCAGAGCTTCAGGGTTCCGGATGTGGCCCTCAAGATTCTCATGCTCCTTGTGGGGGCTCTCGTGGCGCTTACCGCCGGCATAGCAGGGGTTGCAATGAGCAAGATGATAACCCACGGCGCCCAGAAAGGGGGAGGAAAGAAGGGGCTTTCGGCTGAAGATGCCGGCTATGCTTTCATGACAGCAGTGCTCCTCCTCACGGGGATTCTGCCCGTGCTTCTCCTACGCACGGTCAGCGGCATAGTTGGCTCTCTCGGTGGAATGAAGGCGGCTGAATTCATCGGCGGAGCCCTCGGCATAAGGGACGGCTTCCTCATCGTTTCCAAGGACTTCGGCGGCATCTCCCCCACGTATCTGGCAGTCCTCCTGTTCCTCTTCGCGGTCTCCGCCTACATCCTCCTGAGGATAACCGTGATGAAGAGCGTCAGGCACGTCAGGCCGTGGAGCGGGGGGCTGGCGAATGGGGAGTACCCGGCTGTGGCGCACTCTGCAATACTCCTCATAACAGAAAGCTGGCTCTATGGGACGGAGGAGAAAGAGGGGAGGATAGGCTGGCACGAGCGCGTTGGCACCGCCTACGAAAGACTCGGCAGGGCATATCTGAGCCTTTCAGAACGGTTCAGGCACGGGCTGATGCGCGGCTCAGACAGCGTCTATGTCGCTTACATCCTGCTGGCACTTATGGCCGCGCTAACATACCTCCTGCTCGCCCTCTGATTTTCCATTTTTGCCGTTTAGCAGTTGTAGCAGAGCATGGCAGCTTTTTTCAGCAGGATGACATAATAGACCCGGCCGTTGATAACCCTCGGAACCGAAATCCTCTTGAGGTGGTGAACCCTTCTCCTCTCCAGTGCGACGAAATTAAGCTCCCTCAGAACCTTTGTGAAATCTTCCCACCTTATGTTGAGCCATTCTGAATACTCGTCAAAAAGCTCCTTCTCAACGACGAGAAACTTCTTCCCGTTTATCAGGAACCGAGTTTTCTTCTTTGGAAGCTCCTTTCTGAGGCGCCATCTCGCCTGCAGGGGAGCCTGAACCTCAAGGACAGCCCTCTCCATGGGCTTTCCCTCAACGAGAATCTTGAGCATTATCTCCAGAATCATGTTTATCCTGTCAGGGACGCCTATGATGTCTCCTCTTAGTGTGATCTTCCTTCTCTTAACCCTGATTCCTGCACTCTGGAGGGATTCGCCGATTTTGGCTGTAGTTCCCTTCTTTTCGCCGCTCGTATCAACAATCCCTCCTATTATGAATGCCCCTGCCGTCAGGTCATCCGGCCCCAGCTCCTTCTCTGCCCTCGGATCGAGGAGGACAACTTCTCTGATCTTCCTTTCTTTCAGGAACTCCGCAGTCGGGCCCTCGTAGGCGGTTATCTTGTCAAGGGGAAAATTTGCGAGGGCTTTGAACTCCCCATTAACCCATGTGATGGCTAGACGATCAGCCCAGAGGTAGTCGCGCATAACTCCATAGCTCTGGGCCGCCTGAAGTGCCACTTTCACCTTCTCCTTTTGGGAGTGCTTCTCCCAGTGCATCAGGTCTATTATGAAGTAGGGATAATCCGGGAGCGCCTTTCTCAAATCCTCCGAAGTCAAGACAGGTTCAAACTCGCCGGCAATTCTATCATGGACAAAGGCATATTCAGCTCCGTGGACGAGGTTTCCCTCCAGATCCCATGCTATATATGCCGGCGTTTTCAGCCTGCATATTGAACCGTAGCCCTCAAGAACCACGGTTGCAATATCCTGTAGTTTGTCCGTGGACTCTCTACGGGGCACCCTCTTGGACAGGCTGCCGATTCTGTAAATCCCCTTTTCTCTCAGGAGTTCCGCGAAGATTTTCCCGAGTTTCTTCATGGCCATCGAGCAGAAAAATGGAGAGGGGGTTAAAAACTTATTCCTGGGCGAAAGATTTTTAAAGGCCCTCTAATTAGCAATATCGACGCCCCGGTGGTGTAGCCCGGTCAAACATGCGGGCCTTTCGAGCCCGCGCCCCGGGTTCAAATCCCGGCCGGGGCACCATAAGAAACTTTTGCCGAGCAAAAGTTTCATCAAAGTATGCATGTCACTTCTAAAAATTCTTAGTTTTAAGTGGGGTTTGCTCTTTCAACTGCTGGTTTTTAGTGTTTCACTGCAGGAATAACGCCCTTCGGGCGTTAAAATAAATGTGAAACCTGTTTTAATATTGGGGTTTTGAGTTAAACACTCACGAACTTGCAATTCTGAGAGGACATGCAAACTCATTCCTGCAGTTTTGGTGAAAGTTTGCTTGCTCAAGTGCTACTTTCACTTCGTTCAAGCATCCTTAACAAATGGCGGAAAGAAGGCATGCTTTTCTGAAAAATGCGAATTTTCAAGGGGTTTACTAATCAAATTAGCATTTCTTAGGGTTTGCTCTCCCCAAGGCGTCCGATGGGCGCCAGAATAAAGTGTAAAGTGTTTGAAGGCTTCTTTTGGAAGTAAACCTTTTTTACTGGTTTATTGTGAGTGCCCGCTAAATTTCCTCCCGTTTTAAGAAAAAGAGAATTCTTTTGGTCGCCTTTCCAAAGTTTTCTGTGCTCTTAAGTCGTTCAGAAGTAGGATCATTATATCATTAGATAACGAAAACACTATATATCAATACAAGTATAACAATATCCATGAATTTAAACTATCTCAGCACCTTGGCTGGAGTTTCAACAACTGTAATCTCGATTATTATAGTATTCTATGCAAGTTACATAATCTAGTTGCGACAGCAACGAGACA
>WAPO01000187.1 GCA_015520705.1 Thermococcus sp.
CCTTTATAGAGTTTGCTTTTTCAAATGTCCCGTCTTTGCTCCCGTCGTCTATGACTATGACCTCAAGGCTCGGATAGTTCTGGTTTAGGGCCGATTTTATGGCCTCCTCTATGCTCTCCTCCTCATTGTAGGCCGGAATCAGGATGGATACGCTTGGACTCCATTCTGCAGTTCTGTAATTATGTAAAAAACTAATTAAATAATTAATGAAGAAGTAGCCATCCCACAGGAGGATCACCGCGAGGCCAATTTCAAGGAGCATGAAATCAGATGGAAGGGGCTGTTTAAATATCTAATCCCCTAGGTGATATCTCACCTTTTCAAACGTTTCCTCTTCCTCAAGAACTTCAACAGGTTCAAGATCGAGCCCATTTGATGTCCTCAAAACAGTCATAAAGGCCGCATGTTTTGCAGACCGACCCCTCGGATTCCATTATGATATCCTCCCTTCTGACCTCTACAATTCTAATGAGCGCCTCGCTTCCATGAAGCCTGTTGAATTCCTGCACGGTTTTTTCCAGCTTTTCCACTTTCTCACCAGATGCAGTTTGAAGACAACACTTAAACAGTTTGCCAATAAAACCGAATGATTTAAAAATCCGAGCACAAAGTCAGGATTGATGGCCAGAAGGAGGATAAGACACGCTCGAAGGGAGTACAGGGATGAGGAGATTTACTCCATCCTGAGTGAGCCGGTTAGGGAGTGGTTCAGGCGAAAGTTTGGAACATTCACGCCTCCCCAGCGCTATGCTGTTGTTGAAATTCACAGAGGCGAAAATGTTCTTATCTCCTCACCAACAGGCTCCGGAAAAACCCTTTCAGCTTTTCTTGCTGCAATAAATGAGCTTATTCTGCTGGGCAGGGAAAACAGGCTGGAAGATAAAATCTATGTTCTGTATATCTCCCCTCTCCGGGCCCTCAACAACGACATAAAGAGAAACCTTGATGAGCCTCTGAGGGAGATAAAGGAAGTTGCGGAGGAGCTCGGCTATAGCCTGCCGGATATAAGGGTCGCCATAAGGACGAGCGACACCTCAAGCTATGAAAAAAGCAAAATGGTGAAGAAACCGCCGCATATTCTAATAACAACCCCCGAGAGCTTTGCAATAGCCCTGAATGCGCCCAAATTCAGGGAGAGGCTGAAGACTGTAAAATACGTCATAATTGATGAAGTCCATGCACTGGCGGAGAACAAGCGCGGAACGCATCTGGCCCTGAGCGTTGAGCGTCTCGCCCACTGGGCCGGGGACTTTGTGAGGGTGGGCCTGAGCGCCACGATACATCCACTTGAAGAGGTCGCAAAGTTTGTCTTTGGCTTTGAGAACGGAGAGCCGAGGCCCGGTCTCATAGTAGATGTTAGCTTTGCCAAGCAGACGGAGATAAGGGTTGAGAGCGTTGTTGAGGATCTGGTCTATGCCGACTCAGGCACGCTGAGCGAAGCCCTCTACAGGAGGCTGGCCGAGCTTATTAGAGAGCACAGGACAACGCTCATATTCACGAACACAAGGAGCGGCGCCGAGAGGGTTGCATACAACCTCAAGAAGCGTTTTCCGGAGTTTGAAGGGCTGATTGAGGCCCACCATTCAAGCCTTTCGCGTGAGGTCAGGCTGGACGTCGAGGAGAAGCTCAAGAGAGGAGAACTTAAGGGGGTTGTCACGTCGACAAGCCTTGAGCTCGGGATTGACATCGGGACAATAGACCTCGTGGTTCTTATCGGTTCGCCAAAGAGCGTAAACCGAGCCCTGCAGAGGATAGGCAGAGCGGGCCACCGTCTGCACGATATAAGCAAAGGAGTTATTCTGGCTCTGGATAGAGATGATCTGGTGGAAGTAACTGTTCTGGCTCATAATGCGAGAACAAGGAGGCTGGACAGGATTAGGATACCTAAAAACCCGCTCGATGTTCTTGTGCAGCATCTTCTCGGGATGGCGCTGAATAAGGTTTGGGATGTTCAGGAAGCCTACAGCCTCGTGAGGAGGGCATACCCCTATCGCAACCTGTCTTTTGAGGATTTTATGAGTGTTTTGCGCTACCTTGCGGGGGAATACTCTGGACTTGAGGAGAGAAAGGTTTATGCAAAGATATGGCTCGATGAAAAGGAAGGACGGTTCGGAAGAAGGGGGAAGATGACGAGAGCTATTTACTACATGAATGTCGGGACGATACCCGACGAGGCCAAGATAAGAGTTTATACAATGGATAAAAAGCTGATCGGGACTGTGGAGGAGGAGTTCGCTGAGAGGCTGATGCCGGGGGATATATTCGTCCTTGCAGGGAGGACGTATGAGTTTGTGAGAAGCAGGGGCAACAGGATATATGTTATTCCACGGGAGGGGGCGAGACCGACGATTCCGGCATGGTTCTCCGAGATGCTACCCCTGAGCTTTGACCTCGCCCTTGACATCCAGAGGTTCAGGAGGGAAATTAAAAACCTGCTCGACAGAGCGGATGCAGAGTCGCTTTTAATGAAGAGGTATGGCATGGACAGGCGCACTGCGAGGGCTATTCTGGCATATATCCGGGAGCAGGCGAGATACTCCACGGTTCCGGATGATGGAATAGTTCTTGTCGAGGAGGTTCCCGGCGATAGAAGAAACAAATACTTCTTCCACACGCTGATAGGCAGACGGGCCAACGATGCGCTCAGCAGGGCGTTTGCCCATACGGTCAGTAAATGGAAGAGATGCAATGTTGGGATGGCGATAAGTGATAACGGCTTCGTCCTTATACTGCCCCCCGAGAAAAGACTGGAAGAGCGGGAGATAAAAGCACTTTTCGAGATTGAAGGACTTACGAGGGTTCTGAAGGATGCCCTTGAAAGCAC
>WAPO01000188.1 GCA_015520705.1 Thermococcus sp.
TACACATACTGGCGAGGCACGGCGTTACCGTGGCCCACAATCCCGCGAGCAATATGAAGCTCGCCAGCGGGGTCATGCCCCTTGAGAAACTCCTGAAGGCTGGCGTCAACGTGGCTCTGGCCACTGACGGATCAGCGAGCAACAACAACCTTGACATGCTTGAGGAGATGAAGCTCGCAGCGCTGCTCCATAAGGTCTATAACTTTGATCCGACCGTTGCCGATGCGAGGACGGTTTTCAGGATGGCTACTGTTAATGGGGCCAAAGCCCTCCGTCTGAAGGCGGGCGTTATAAAGGAGGGCTATCTGGCTGATCTGGCTATAATAAACTTCAGCAGGCCGCACCTCAGGCCCATCAACAACGTGATAAGCCACCTCGTCTATTCAGCCAACGGAAACGACGTGGAGACCACAATTGTTGACGGCAAAATCCTCATGCTTGACAGGGAAGTGCTAACGCTCGATGAGGAAAAAATTCTGGAGAAAGCTGAAAGGGCTGTGGAGAAGCTTGCCTAAAGGCTGGCAAGCCAGTCTGGGTCTAGATTTGCGGGCCTTTCTTTTATCTCCATCCTCTCTTGGAGCTTTTCATACATCGCGGCGCCTGTCGTATTTGAGACAACGTTTGTGAGGCCTGTGATGATGCCGTCGAAAAGACCGACCACCAGAGCGCCGGCTGCACCTCTGAGAATTCCCGAGGAAACAAAAATAACTCCCTCAGCGGCCGCAAAGAATCCAAGAGTGACCAGAAGAATAAGTGCTCCCAGAATGAGGGTTTCCTTTTTATTGCTGAAGGCCATTCCAAAGACCTCGAATCCCCTGTCGAAGCTTTTAGTCCAGATGTATGCCGGTATCAGCATCACCAGAATTCCGAAAATGAAAAGCCCGGGGGGCAGAGCAAGAGCCGCCGAGACGAGGTATTTTGCGCTTCCCCCCAGGATGTAGTAGGATATAATCGCCGGTGCGAGGAGAACTATGGCGATTATGCCGATAATTATCCCGTACACTATAGCCACAAGAATCGCCAGAATTCCTCCAAGAACTGACTCCTTGACGAGGCCGAGTTCATCGAAGGGAATGTCCTTTTTATGATAGTAAAACGCTCTGGTAGGGTAATAGATGGTCGTTAGCTTGAGGAAGAGCGCGATAAGAATCACTGCAAGGAGAAGAGCGGTGTTCGTGTTGGGTGAGTATCCAACGGCTTTTGCATCATCTCCAACTCCGCAGAGGGCAAGCAGGATCGCCGCAGCTCCAGAGGCGATAACAGGATATCTCCATATTTTCGGGTTTTTGTTTATTGAGTGTATGGAGTCTCCAATGGCCTCGAATGCCTTCATGGTACCACCGGAATATCTACTCGTTTTGCTTTTTAAGTTTTACTATTTAACACAGTATTTGAGAGAAAATCTAAAAATGTAATATCTGGCATAATTGTTAAAACCTGCTGAGAGTAAACGATTGAAGGGTGATCATGGTGCTCTCCTTCGAGATAGTGCGGGGGGATATAACACGTTTTAGGGCTGATGCCATAGTCAATGCTGCCAACCGCTACCTTGAGCACGGCGGTGGGGTTGCCTATGCCATAGCGAAAGCTGCAGCTGGAAACGCCCGCGAGTATATCAGGATAAGCAAAGAAGCCATGAGAGAGCAGATTGGAAGGGACTATATCAAGCACGGCGAGGTTGTCGTAACTCCGGCAATGAGGCTTGAACGCTACGGGATTAAATATGTCATCCACACGGTCGGCCCCTATTGCGGCCATAGGTGGGATGAGGATAAAAGGGAGAAGCTGAAAAAAGCGATTCTCGGGGCGCTGAAGAAGGCGGAGGGGCTCGGCGTTAAAACGATAGCCTTTCCGGCGATAAGTGCCGGCATCTATGGCTGTCCGCTTGGGGAGGTCGTGAAGACGTTTAAGGAAGTCATTGAAGAGTTCTCAAACGAGGCAAAGAGTGTTGAGAAGGTCTATCTGGTGCTCTACTCGGAGAGGGATTATAAGGGGGGTAAGCACGTCATTTAGCAAATTTTCAAAATTATGTATCCAAGTCATGAACTTTGAACTTAATAGGTTCTCGAATCCACCAGCAAGTATGGTTTGTTAGTTTAATCGGTATAATATAAATACCGAGTAATATAAATGCCCAGTGTTGGGGTTAACCTTATTTGGATTTGTGAGTTATGCATTTTGGGTGATGTCATGTTTTCTAAGATGGTAATGGACAGATATTTAGACTATCCCCGAACTCTTGAAACAAGCTCTGAAGAAGTTCAAAAAGGAGTAATTTGGTTAGAACATTTTTTAGACAGTGAAGAAGTTTTGGAACCAGCATATGCCCTTGAGTTCTATGTTGTGTCGAAGTTTAACTCTCCATTAGTTGCTAGATTTGTAGAAAAAGCTGGTACTGATGAGTTTTGGGAAGAAATATTGTTGGATTTGTTTGATTATTCTGATTATGCATTTTACTATCTCTCCAAACTTGGATTGAGAGAGAATTATAATTTTAAGGATTCCTTAAAAGCGTATTTAGATACTGCTATTACTTCTGGAGGACAACATTGGCTAGGAAATACCGGAATAAGTTTGTTAACATTAGTGTCCACTGGTTTGTTTCCAACGAAATTGGAATTGCTCCTAAGAAATACTCTTGAGAGTATTGCACAAGATGAAGATGAATATTCCGAAGAGGATTTGGAAAATCTAGCTTTGATTGGCTTAGCATTATTTGAGTTAGGCTACCAAAAGTATCGAGAAAATATCGAAAAAATTATGGATTACCTTTTAAGCA
>WAPO01000189.1 GCA_015520705.1 Thermococcus sp.
ATTCTCCCAGAGTCTTATTGGAACCTTGTCCTCGAACTTTTACAATAATGTCATCCGCCCAGTTTCAATTCTCCCAGAGTCTTATTGGAACCAAGGAACAGGGCATTCGCTACCTTGACCTCTACCAGTTTCAATTCTCCCAGAGTCTTATTGGAACAGGGCGGTAATTTCGTCCTTTTGCCCTATAAGAGAATGAAATGGTTCAGAATATTTAAGTTTTTCTTCGGAGGGGTAATAAGTCTCCTCCTGAATGTCTCCGATCAGCGGAGGCTTCCGGGATTTAATGCTGAAGATTAGCCTGCGGATTTCTCCGTTCTTGGGTGTGTGCTGATGTTTGTGATACTTCCCGAGAGCAGGGAAAGGTGTAAATTGGCTGATTCGCCCACATCTGCTCTCAAACTCAAAATGGTCAGATTTGCACAAGGAGCAGGCTCTGAGGGCGTTTTACCTGTCTTTATTTAGTTAACTCCTGTTCAAAATGTCATGTTATATCAGTGGCTATATAACTTTATGTGCTTTTCTAACAGTTATTGCCTAAAAGTATCAAAATCTCCCAGCGAATGCCGATCACGGAATACGGGAAGGAAATACGCCGAAAACCAAAAACAAAAGTTCTCGGGGAGAGACGAAAATCATTCGCCCCATTCTGCCTTTGGTATAGCTTCTCTCTTAGCTGGGATTAGGCAGAGGAATTCGAATGTATCGCTCAGCGCTTTGTAGGCATGCGGCTCGTTCGGGGGCACATAAAGGAAATTGCCCTCCTTTACATGATGCTCCTCCTTTCCGTTGGATATTATTCCCTCTCCCTTCAGTATGAATATCTCGTGCTCCCAGTCGTGCTGATGCATGGTTATTTCCGCACCTTTTCTGAGCACGAAGTAGCGCATCGCGAATGTTCTGGCCCCCAGCTTCGGGGAGATGAGCCACCTGATGGTTACACCCTCAAAACCCGTCTCTTTCTCCGGCACCTCTGTGTAATGTCCGACAAACATGGTATCACCACAGGAATTTCCATGTCACTGTATTTAAACCTAATCAAAAGGAATTTAAGGAAGAAGCCCGATGTTTTCTGGGTGAGCATATGAAGAAGCTGCTGGTTCTGTTCTTGATAGGGATAATCGTCCTCTCAGCTGGATGTATGGGAGGTAAAACAGCATCCTCCACATCTTCCACAGCTCCCTCAAGCACAACATCAACAACATCCACTGTAACGACTTCCGCAACTCCTTCGGAGACATCCTCAGCCCCGACGATGACCACGACAACCCCTGAAGTCCAGGAGATAGACTTCAAAAAATACAGGAGGGGAGAGCTTCTCCAGAGGTGGAGCGAGCTTTTCAGCTCAAAGGTTGTCTATGTGAGCAAAGGCTATGAAGCGCTTGCGAGGCACTACTTCCCGGGTGCGGAGATAAAGCCTGCAGAGGACTTCATTCAGGGGATTGCAATACTCTCTCCTGCAGATGCAAGGAAGCTCCTTGGAGGCAAGCCCATCCTCATAACATTCAACGATTACTTCGGCTATGTCGCGTATAAGGTGGGCTTCCGCTTCGTTGGAGGGGATCAGGGAGTTATGATAATCTACAAGGAGATGGGCAGGGACAGGCTGATATTCACAGGAACGAGCAGAGCAGGGGTTGGCGCTGCGCTGGAGTATGCCATGGAAGTCAAAAATGGCAAAAGGAAGGTCAACGCTGTCTATGCCCTCAGGCGGGGAGAGTTTGAGGGGATAATCGTGAAGGAAATCGGGGACAACAACTGGAACGGCATTGAGGACAAAGGAGAATACTGGCTTCTCAGCGAGGTTTACTTTAAGGAGCCCTTCCTCTACTACTGGCGTGTTGTTGAGGGGGAGAACGTGACCGTCAAAGGAGGTTTCATAAGGCTGGTAAATGGCTCCACGGTCTATATCTATGCCAAGAGCTTCAACATCAGCGTCAATGTCAAAGACTACAAGGGAGCGAAGCTAACATATGTCATTGAGAACATAAACCCCTCCGTTATGAACATCCCATCCGGTGCTGAGGCTGGAACCACATGGGTTAAGCTTCAGACAGACAGGCAGAGCTTTCTGATAGATGCAAAGCCGGTGAGCAACTTTACATTCCTCGCTGTTGGCGATCACAGGCCCGGGAGCGGTTTGAAACAGCCGGAGGTTTTCCTGAAAATCATGAACATGATAAATAAGGACAAGGGAATCTTTGTGGTTGACGGCGGTGATCTGGTCTATTCAGGAAGGGTCAGCGAATGGGGAGAGCTCTTTAAGGTCTGGAAGTGGGACAAGCCTGTCTTTGTGGCTCCCGGGAATCATGAATATCAGATGGATGGAAAGAACGTATACCACCGCTATTTCGGTCCGACTGATTACTCATTCAGCTTCGGCGGTTATCGGTTTATCTTCATGGACAATACTGAGAACGACTATTCTCTGAGCTCCTCCCAGTGGAAGTGGCTTGAGGAGGAGCTTGAAACGGCGAAGAAACTTAAGGAGAGGCCGGTGATTATCATGCACGCTCCTCCGGTGGATCCGAGACCCCACGGGGATCACTCGATGAAGCCGAGTCAGGGGCAGAAGCTGCTCCAGCTTATGAAGGAGTACAATGCCTTCGGAATTTTCAGCCACGTTCACATCTACTGGTATGGCGAAAAAGACGGCGTGAAGTTCCTCGTTACAGGCGGTGGAGGAGCGCCTCTCTATGCTTCTCCAGCTAACGGAGGCTTCTACCACTATGTCAGACTCACCGCCGCTGCCAACGGCACGATTTCGGTTGAACCTGTAAAGGTTCAGCCGTGATTTTTCTTTTCTCTTGTCTATATAGTCTATATGCTGTCCTTAGACAAATATATTCTATTTCGGCAAGATATTTATAACCCTCTCCCAAGCCTCCTACGGTGAAACTCAATGGTGACGGTGGATCCATGGCTCCTGATAACGGTTGCTGTTGGTCTCTTTATGGCCTGGACGATAGGTGCTAATGATGCGGCAAATTCTATGAGCACCGCTGTGGGTGCCGGTGCGATAACACCAAAGCAAGCTGTCCTTTTGGCAGGATTCTTAGAGTTTACAGGTGCATATCTTTTCGGCAAGAGCGTTACAGAGACGGTCAGAAAAGGTATAATTGATCCCTCTAAAATCACGGATCCGAACGTTTTAATCTACGGCTCGGTGGCGGCTCTCTTAGCGGCCTCCATATGGCTATTAATAGCGACGAAGTACGGGCTTCCTGTCTCAACAACCCACTCGATAATCGGTGGAATAGCTGGTTATGGTATAGTTTATGCCGGTCTGGGTATAGTCAATTGGGGTAAGATGACTCAGGTCGTTCTCAGCTGGATCCTCTCACCCATTTTTGGTGCGATAGTTGCCTTTCTTGTGTTCAAGGCAATCACCAAGAGTATATTCCAGCGGAGGAGCCCCATGAAAAGCGCCAGATTCTGGGCCCCTGTGTGGATTGGGCTTGCATTTGTAGTTGTGGGAACGATGTTTTACCTGAAGGTTCTCCATGGAAAATCCCTGATTCACGGCGCTGCCATTTATGGGAGTAGTGCAGGTTTTGTGGCATTTCTAATAAGCTTTTTCCTGATAAAGAAAAAAATTTTCCATGTTTCTGATCCCTATCTAGGTGTTGAGGCTATCTTCAGAAGGGTTCAGGTGCTAACATCCGGCTATGTCGCCCTATCCCATGGTGCCAATGATGTGGCAAACGCCATCGGCCCGGTTGCAGCGGTCTATGCAGTCGCCACTATGGGGATGGCGGGCATGCAGGTTCCGGTGCCGAGATGGATTCTGGCCATGGGTGGTCTGGGAATTGCTGTGGGTGTCGCCACCTACGGTTACAGGGTCATGGAGACCGTTGGGAAGAGGATTACAGAGCTCACGAACACCAGAGGATTCAGCATAGACTTCTCAGCGGCCACAGTTGTACTGGTCGCTTCCTCCCTCGGAATGCCGATTTCAACAACCCATACTGTCGTTGGGGCTGTTGTTGGCATTGGTCTGGCCAGGGGAGTAAAAGCAATAAACAAGGACATCCTTAAAGATATAGTTATCTCATGGTTCGTCACGGTGCCCGTGGCGGCGATAATATCTGGGATACTGTTCAAGGTTTTGATGCTTGCGGGGTGATAGAATGCAGATATGGACCAAACTCTTTGCTAAGAGCCCGTTTAAACCTCTCATAAAGCACGCTGAGGTGGTTATCCAGACGGTTGAGACCCTTGAGAAGGCTATAAACCTGTGGGAAGCCGGTGATTATGAGAGTGCTAAAAAATACGCCGTGGAGGTTGATCAGCTGGAGGACATAGCTGACAGGATAAAGGAGGAGATAAGGGACAGTCTGAGCTCCAAGCTGTTTATGCCCGTGAACAGGGAGGACATCCTCATCTATCTCCACATGCAGGACAAGGTTGCCGATGCTGCAGAGGACACGGCGAAATGGCTTCTCGTCATGGAACCGAACACAATTTCCAGTGAGATAAAGACAACCCTGAAGGAAATGGCCGGGGAGAGCATAAGAGTTGCGAAGCTTGTATATAAGGCGATTGTCCAGATGGACACCGTCATAGAGAGCGGCTTCAGCGAAAGGGAAATCGAGAATGAATACAAGCTGATAAAGGAAATTGAAGGCGTTGAGAACAGAATTGACGAGCTGGATACGAGGCTGATGCGGCTGGTATTTCAGAATGCCAAGGAGATGAACTGGGGTGTGGGCATATACATACTCAACATAGCCAGAACTCTTTCCAACATCTCGGATAAAGCCAAGGATGCCGCGGAGAGAATAAGGCTTATGATGAACAAATGAAGAAAAAGGCCTCAGATGGCTATCATCGTTGAGGTCATCTGTATCTCTGTCATCTTTCTTATCTTTTCTGTGATGAACTGATCAAGCTCCTTGAGAGTCTCGGTTTCAACCTTGACTATGAGATCATATTCTCCATAGACCACGTAGGCCTCCTTAACCTCCGGCATGGCGAGAAGTTTCTCCATAACCTCCCTTTCCTTTCCAGCGGCTGTAACCATCAAAATAAAAGCTGTCACCATTTCCGACCACCAAAAACATTTTATCCCTTCGGGTATTTAAGCTTATCGAAAGGCCATGTTCGAGCATTTATTCCCCGGAGAGAGGCTTAGCAGGTTTTACAGATTTCTGGAAGGGAAGGAATTTGAGAATTTATCTCCCTTCTCTAAGGGGACGACGAGCTTAATCTTCAGAGCCAAGTTGCGTGAAAAAGAAGTCATAATAAAGCTCGCCCGGCCAGATTCGCCAAGGCGCAACCTTGAAAGGGAAGCCAAAATTCTCAGGCTGCTGGAAGGAAAGGGCATAACCCCGCGTTTCATTGAATACGGTGTTTTTGAGGGGCTGGAGTATATCGTCAGGGAATTTGCTCCAGGGAAGCCTGTCCTCCATGCAGATGTTGAAAAATGGCATCTGGTTGAAATAGTCAGGAAAACAGCTCTTCTTGATGCTCTGGGAATTGACCACGGGCAAATTCAGGGAGGAAAGCACATAATACTCGGAAGGGATGTGTGGATCATAGACTTTGAAAAAGCGGGCTTCAGAAAACCAAAAAACCTTACCTCCGCACTGGCAATGCTCTTCCTGAACGACAACTCCATCTCAAAGAGGATAATGTCAAAATTTGGCCTCGATGAGGAGTTCCTGGCCGCGATGAGACGTGCGGCGGCGGAATACAAGAGAGATGGAAACGCCGGGAGAATTCTCTCACTCCTTTCTGGTCTTTAAATAATCCATTACGTAGAAGATGACGGGGATTAAAACCGCCAGCATTATTATGCCAACCCTTGGATCAGAAAAGTAGTTGAATGCGAGGATTATAAATATCATGACGCCTATCATCATAAATAAATCCTTGTCAAAGAGCCTTGAGCTTGCCAGAATGTTCTGTTCTCTTGAGATATATGCGAGATAAAGGGGTATTCCTATGGCAGCTATCACTACTCCCAGGTATGTTTTCAGTGCCAGAGAGGTTATAATGCCGGCTATTAGTATCAGGCCGATTACACGCTCCTCCTTCATGCTTTCACCTGTCCATAAAATTCTACCGGCTGGATTAAAAACTTTTGCAGAGCCGTTAGAGCTAAACATGATTATAACATTTGAAAATTATCGAATGAAAATTTCTGGGGTGACTCCTTTCTTGGCATGTAACAACTGTGTATCTTTTCCGCTTAGAAATCTTGTGAAGTTGGATGATCAGACATTCTGGAAGAGAAATCAGGTGAGGCTGGGGATTTGCAGGCTATCGGGGATAATCTTGAAGATAAACAGGGAAAATTTTAAAGGAGGATGGGCACAAACCTACTGTCCCAAGATGCATGTTGTGGTGGGGGTTGAATCATGAATGAAGGTGAAAAAGCCGGGGAAATTGACTTACTGCAAAAGATATTCAAAGGAAGAATGGATGAGATGGATATAAAAATATACATGCTCCTTAGAGAAAATGGGAAGAGGAGCGATAGTGAAATTGCAAGGAAGCTTGGTGTTTCAGTTACAACAGTGAGGCGAAGAAGAAAGCGATTGCAGGATGAAGGCATACTCCAGATTATAGCTCTTCTCCTGTTAAAGGCTGCTGATGTTGCATACGCTGATGTTCTGGTGAAGTTTAAGCAGGGCACAAAAATCGAAAAGATTAATGAGTTTATGAGTGATGCAGTTAGGAACCCCAGGATATATGAAGTGACCATCTACATAGGTGGAGAATATGATCTCCTGCTGAGATTTTTTGAAACAAATTTGGAGAGCTTGAGGTATCATATTGAGAAATTCCTGAGAGGTTCTGACCTAGTGGAGAGATATGAAGTAAATACTGCGGTAGGAAGTCCAAAGGCATGGTATAAAGAGTTCAAAATAAAATTCTGAATCTCAGGGGCTTGTGATATTATGTATTTTTCGATTTTCAGCTTTGACTCTGACAAAACTTTTTGCAGAACCTTTAGTATTTTCAGATATATTAAATTTCTTCGACGTTTGGGTTACTAACGATAAAAGTGAGCCTTCTTACTTTGATTTTCTATCGATCACAATAAGATAAGTAGGTTAGGTTTGGCATTAGTCTCTTGTAAAATTTAAACAGAAAGGTATAAATTTGTATCCTAACACCTATAAAATGCACAACCTGCAGGGGGTGCTGTAATGGGAAAAAGCCAAATTAATAAATCTGCACTGTTTTTAGGGCTTTTGCCATGGATAGCATATGTAGTGATTTCACCGTTCTTTAATACAGCGAAACCTCTGATATTAGGGATGCCTCCATTGATGTTCTGGAATACAATATGGCTCGTGATAACATCAATATGCCTCTATGGAGCATACAGAATAGAGCTGGGGGGTGGCCTCCTTGAGTAGTGCAGCAGTTCCGGTTGCGATAATTCTCGGATGGGTGATTCTAAGTTTGGTCATTGGAGTCCTTGCAGGCATAAAAAGAAAGTTTACGCTTGAAGGGTACCTTGTTTCAGGGAGAAGCCTTGGTCTGATTTTCCTGTATGTTCTTATGGCAGGAGAGATATACAGTGCCTATGCCTTCCTTGGGACTGGAGGATGGGCTTATTCCTATGGAATGCCAATAATGTATGCAATAGGCTATGGAGCCCTGGCATATGCCTTTGGTTACTTCTATGCAAAATACGTCTGGAAAGTTGGGAAATACTTCAAATGCGTCACTCAGGCAGACTATTTCCACGTGAGATACAATAGCCGGGCGCTTGCAGCACTGGTTGCACTCATAGGGATAGTTTTCAATGTCCCATACCTGCAGCTTCAGCTTCAGGGTCTTGGATATATAGTCAATGTTGGTTCACTCAACACGATATCAATAAAGGCTGGCATTGTCATAGGAATGGTAATAATGATGATCTACGTCTATACCAGCGGTCTTAGGGGAATTTCTTGGACAAATCTGCTTCAGGCAAGCTTGATGTTTATAGTGGCATGGGCAATACTCTTTGCAGTGCCCTTCAAGCAGTTTGGCGGTGTCGGAAATCTCTTTAAGACCTTGATTCAGGTGAAACCTGATCATGTAGTCCTGCATCCGCCGTTGGGCATAGCATGGTATGTATCGACATTAATCCTCTGTGGACTGGGTTTCTTCATGTATCCTCAGATGTATCCATCAATATACAGCGCCAGGGACCTGAAGATACTCAAAAAGAACTACACCTTGCTGCCATTATACTCCCTCTTCATGATACCCGTCATCTTGGCGGGTCTGACAGTTGCCGCAATGGGAATCAAACTGGGGGCGCCGGATGAGGCTGTGTTGAAGGCAGTTGAAGTTTCATACTCCTCCTGGGTGCTGGGTATAGTAGGAGCCGGTGGCTTTGCAGCCGCGGCATCAACAGCCAGCGCAATAATTCTGACGCTTGCAGGTCTTCTCTCTAAGAATCTCTACACTATAATAAAGCCAACAGCATCAGATAAGGAGCTGGTTCTTGCCAGCAGGATTTCAGTTATACTCTTCGGTGTTACTGCAATGGTTCTGGCACTCTTTGCTCCAGGAAGGCTGGTTGCTCTCCTCCTCCTCGCTTACTCAGGAATAACTCAGATGTTCCCTGCTGCAGTGCTCGGCATATTCTGGAAGAGGATGAACAAGTACTCCGCTGGAGCAGGCATGATTGCCGGTCTCATCACAGTAACCATAATAAAATTCGGCCTCAAGAGAAATCCGCTTGGCATACACTTTGGCCTCTGGGGATTGCTCGTAAACTTCATCGTGACGATAATAGTGGCCTATGCAACAAAACCCGATGAAAACTTTGAGAAGTTCAGAGAGGCCTTTGCCTGATGCTCAGAGTTGATGTCTTTAGGTTTTATTTTTATATTTTAATTCTCTTGTATTCTTGAAGCTTGAAGATGCTCTGGAGGTGTTGTTGATGGCATTTGATGAGGAGATTGTTAGGAAGGCGAAAGAGCTTGAGGATTACATCGTGGAGAAAAGAAGAGACTTTCACATGCATCCTGAGCTGAAGTATGAGGAGGTCAGGACTTCGAAAATCGTTGCGGAGGAGCTCAAAAAGCTCGGTTATGATGTTATTAGGACTGCAAAAACCGGCGTTGTTGGAATTTTGAAGGGTAAAGAGGAAGGCAGGACAGTGGCTTTGAGGGCTGACATGGATGCCCTACCCGTTCAGGAGGAAAACGATGTTCCCTACAGGTCAAAAGTCCCCGGAAAAATGCATGCCTGCGGACACGATGCACACACCGCCATGCTCCTTGGGGCGGCAAAAAGTCTGGCGGATCTAAAGGATGAGCTCAGGGGAACCGTTAAGCTTCTTTTCCAGCCAGCTGAGGAAGGCGGCCTTGGTGCAAAGCTCATCGTTGAGGATGGCCATCTGGATGATGTGGATGCAGTCTTTGGAATCCATGTGTGGGCAGAGCTGCCTGCAGGGTTTATTGGAATCAAGGAGGGCCCTCTCCTGGCATCGGCGGATGC
>WAPO01000190.1 GCA_015520705.1 Thermococcus sp.
AAGCCCTTTGGTGACGTCTTTATCAGATTGCTGAAGATGTTAGTGATGCCAATAGTTTTTGCCTCTCTCGTCGTTGGTGCGGCAAGCATAAGTCCAGCAAGGCTTGGAAAAGTAGGCGTCAAGATTGTGGTCTATTACCTGACGACGTCAGCATTTGCAGTGGCTCTGGGTATATTAATGGCAAGGATATTCAAGCCAGGCCTCGGCCTTCACTTAGCCACAGGAGCCAAGTTTTCAGCTAAGAGCGCTCCCTCAATGGTTCAGACGCTGCTCAACATAATTCCAAAGAATCCCTTCGGTGCTCTGGCAAACGGTCAGGTTCTTCCAACTATATTCTTCGCCATAATCCTCGGTATAGCCCTCACATACCTGATGGACAGCAAGGACGAGCTCATCAGCAACAGCGCACACACCCTTTTCAACGCTATAAACGGTCTTGCCGAAGCAATGTATAAGATAGTCGGTGGAGTTATGCAGTATGCCCCGATAGGTGTCTTTGCCCTTATTGCATACGTCATGGCCGAGCAGGGCGTTAAGGTCGTTGGTCAGCTGGCCAAGGTTACAGTAGCCGTCTACATAGGCCTGTTCCTCCAGATACTCATCGTCTACTTCTCTCTGCTCAAGATATTCGGCATGGATCCGGTCAAGTTCATCAAGAAGGCAAAGGATGCAATGCTCACAGCATTCGTTACGAGAAGCTCAAGCGGCACACTCCCAGTTACAATGCGTGTTGCCAGGGAAGAAATGGGGATTGACAGGGGTATTTACTCCTTCACCCTTCCGCTTGGTGCAACAATCAACATGGACGGAACGGCCCTATACCAGGGTGTATGCACATTCTTCATCGCCCTCGCAATAGGTCAGCACCTGACGGTGTCCCAGCAGCTCACTGTTGTCCTCACTGCGGTTCTGGCATCAATTGGAACAGCCGGTGTTCCGGGAGCCGGTGCAATAATGCTCGCCATGGTTCTCCAGAGCGTTGGCCTTCCGCTGACAGACCCGAGCGTTGCCGCAGCCTATGCAATGATACTGGGTATTGACGCTATCCTCGACATGGGTAGGACGATGGTCAACGTCACAGGCGACCTCGCCGGAACCACAATTGTTGCAAAGACAGAAGGGGAAATCGACCTCAGTAAGTGGGAGTGATTTCACTCTCTTCTTTTTTATTAGTTTTGGGATAAGGTTAAATACCCCAACATAACGCTATTTCTTAGGACATCAAAGTGGAGGTAATGGAACATGAAGAAGTTGATGGCTTTGACTCTGGCTTTTTTAATGCTGGGCACTCTTCTTGTGGGCTCAGTTTACGCATCGGGCTCCAAGAGCTCCGAACCGTATAAAGAGGAGTTCTATATGGAGGTGTTCCTCCAGGATAACGGGGATGCTAAAATAATAATGAAAAACTCCCTGCTGGGGCCTCAGGAGAGGATAGATGAGTTTGTATCCCAGATACTCAACCAGACCAACATGACGAATGAACAGGCCATAAAAAAGTATGAAGAGCGGCTTTTGAGTAACTACATCGCCCAGCTGAAGAACTCAGGCCTTGAGACGTCCAATCAGACGCTCCACCTTATCGGCGTTTACAACGGGACGCACAACGTCACGCTCGTCTTCACGGCCTATGCCAAGTCTTTCGCAAAGTATTATTCATACAGCAAATACTGGGAGATGGTTCTCGACCCCACCAGGGGACTTGCCACCTCGCCGGTTCCTGATTCAGGCCTGCCCTACGGGAGCGAAATCAGGAACGTATTCGTGATACATCTGCCTGCAGATGCAAAGCTCCTTGAGTATCCAAAGCCCTACACGATGGAGTTCAACCACAGCAAGTTCTATGTCAGATCAAAGGTCGAAGGTAATACTGTCTTTGTATCCTCTGACATCATTATAGAGGCCTATTTGGGGCCTGAAGGCTACAAGGCCCTCTTTGGAAATTATAATACGTTCTACATTAGATACACAACTCCCCATCCCGGGAAAGAGGTGTATAAGACCTCCGAGGTTACTCAGGAGATAATCGCGAAGGTTATCAACAGCTCCGATACGGAGCTTATCAGCAGACAGATTTTCATCAAACCTGAACAGGACGTTGATTACTTTAAAGCATACATTAAGATGATGGGAGTTCGTAATGCCACAAACATGATACTCCAGAACAATGTTAAATATCTCTCCTCACAGGGGATTGTGATAAAGAACGCAAGCGCCCAGATATATGGTCTCAACGACAAAGGCCCGCTGGTTCTAGAGACGCGCTATCTCGTCCAGAACTTTACGAAGGTGGTTAACGGGACATACGAGTATTCCTTTGACCCGACGCTTGGGGCTCTCAATGGCATCTCATACAGGGCAAAGGAGGAGACCAACCAGACCCTAAAAATCCAGTTCCTCCTTCCAAAGGGTGCTAAAATTGTTAAACTTCCCGAAGAGATAAACAGGGACGTGAACGGAAACAGGTTCATCCTGAAAACAATTGTCAAGGACAACAACATAACAGTAATATCCAATGTATACATACGCTACGGGGCTCTCCTCGATGATGTTCAGAAGCTCCTCGGCAATGTGAGCAAGGTTCAGATTGAATACACCCTTCCCAAGGAGAGAAAAAGTGCACTCGGCACGAAGGAGATGGCGGGAATAGCCGCCGCTGTCGTTCTGATCGGTGCAGTTCTTCTGGTTCTCAAGAGGCGCTGAGCCTCTTTTCGATATTCATTTAAACCTTTAGGTTCATTCTTTTCCAGGTGGTTCAGATGACCCGGAAGCTCTACTATGAGGATGCATACCTGAAGGAGGCAACAGCCAGGGTTCTGGAAATTAGGGAAAACGCCCTTCTCCTTGATCAGACGATATTCTACCCGACCGGCGGAGGCCAGCCCCACGACAGAGGGACGATAGACGGCGTCGAGGTTCTCGACGTTTTCAAGGACGACGAGGGAAACGTCTGGCACGTCGTTGCCGAGCCGGAGAGGTTCAAACCCGGCGACGAAGTCGAGCTCAAGCTCGACTGGGACTATCGTTATAGACTGATGAGAGTCCACAGCGCCATGCATCTCCTTGAGCATGTTCTCAACGAGGTTCTGCCCGGTGAATGGAGCCTCTACGGCAGCGGCATGAGCGCCGAGAAGGGCCGCTATGACATAGTTTATCCAGAGAACGTCAACCAGTTCAAGGGACAGATAATCGAGCTCTTCAACCGCTACGTAGATGAGGGCGGCGAGATGAGGATATGGTGGGAAGGTGAAACCAGATACACCCAGATAAGGGACTTCGAGGTCATCCCCTGTGGAGGGACTCACGTCAGGGACATAAAGGAGATAGGGCACCTGAGAAAGTTCAAGCGCTCCAGCCTCGGGAGGGGAAAGCAGAGGCTGGAGATATGGCTTGAGGACT
>WAPO01000191.1 GCA_015520705.1 Thermococcus sp.
ATTATGATGGGGCTTACGCGGTTGCCTTAGCTCCTAACGGTGACATCATCGTGGCCGGCTGGACTTTGAGCTTCGGCGCTGGTGGCAGGAACGTTTGGGTTCTCAGGCTTGATGAGAATGGTAATGTTAAGTGGCAGAAGACTTACGGGGGAGGCAGTGATGATGAGGCTAACGCGGTTGCCTTAGCTCCTAACGGTGACATCATCGTGGCCGGCTACTACGGGGCAAATTGGGGCGGTTCTGGAGGTGACGTTTGGGTTCTCCGTCTCCCGCCGGATGGGAATCTGCCCGGCTTGTCCGAGGATTCGAACGCAGAGGTAACACGCCCAAGCGCTGATGTTGAAACTTCCAGTGCAGCAGTTAAAGAGTCAGATGCCACCCCTCAGGACTCGCACGCCTACCCGAACCAGGCCGAGCTAACGGTTAAAACCCAGTATGGGCCAGCGACCTTGGAGATCAATTCGGACCCGTCAGGAGCGAACGTTTACATCGACGGAAATTATAACGGAATAACACCGCTCAACACAAACCTCACTCCCGGAACATACAAGATCAAACTCACCAAGCAGGATTACAAGAACTACACTACAACAGTAACAATAAACCCGGGCGAAAGTAAAACAATCTCTGCAACTCTAACTCCCGCCTTCGGTTACTTAAGCGTTGACTCCACCCCGCAGGGAGCCAAAGTATACATCGATGACTCCTACGCCGGAGACACACCATTGAAGGATTACAAGCTTTCAACTGGGGAGCACACGGTTAAGGTTGTTAGGGATGGTTATGAGGAGTTTACGAAGACGGTAACGGTAAATCCGGGCGAGAAGGCGAGCGTTACGGCGAGCCTTGTTGCAATAATAACCACGACCACAACAAGCTCAAGCCAGTCCTCAACAACCACCATTACCCGGACAACTACTTCAACTCCAACCGTAAGCACAACCACGACAAGCTCAAGCTCAGCTTCACCAATCACAACAAGCCCACCAACCCAAACCGCTCAAGCAGTAACCAGCGGAATACCAAAAACATACATCCTCGTGGGCTTAGTGCTCCTCGGCCTCCTTGGAGTGGCTGTGAAAATGAGAGGTGGCCCGGAGAAGAGACCCCCAGCGAGGGTAGAAAAACTCAAACCCGAAAAAAGAGAAGAAGGGAAGCCGGCAAAAACCCCGCCGACTGCCCCTATTTCAGCGGTGGGGAGGGAGGAAAGCCTACCCCCGGGCTTCCCCTCAGCCCTTCTCTCCCGCTACGAACCTTTAGAGTTCATCGGCGAAGGTGGCTTCGCCAAAGTCTTCAAGGTTAAACGCAGGAAGGACGGAAAAATCGTCGCCCTCAAGGTTCCAAACCTCGATGAAAAGGCCAGGAAGTTCTTCCTCAAGGAGGTCAAAGCATGGCGTTTGCTTGACCATCCCAACATCGTCAGGCTCTACAACGCCTATGACGACCCTCTGTCGCACCTTGAGATAGAGTTCGTTGATGGAGTAACACTCAACGGGGAAGTCATCAGGGACCTCGGAAAATATCCAAAACCAGTTGACGAGGAGAAGGCGCTGAGCTTCATTAAGGGAATCGCCGAAGGTCTTAAGCACGCCCATTCAAAGCAGGTTTACCACCGCGACCTAAAACCGCAGAACGTCCTCATAACGAGCGATTTAACGCCAAAAATCACCGACTGGGGGTTAGCTAAAGTCGGTGCCCTCTCTACAACGGCAACAACCACCAAAGGGCTAACACTCCTCTACGCGGCCCCGGAACAGCTCGATGATGAAGAATACGGGCACACCGACAACAGGACGGACATCTACCAGCTTGGATTGATATTCTACGAGCTCCTGACGGGCAAGCTTCCCTATCAGGGAACCTCTCCGGCTGTAGTGATGGCCAAGGTGATAAACCCTGAGATCAAGCCGAAGCCGCCGGGCCACTTCAACAAGGAGCTTTCAAAATACGATGGAATCTTCGAGAAGCTTTTAGCTAAGAGGAAGGAAGACCGCTATCAGTCAGTTGAGGAGTTTCTGAAAGATCTTGAGCTCCTCAGAAAGCTTGAGAAGGAGAAAGTCAGGCTTGCGGAGGAGATAGAGAAGACAAAAACCACGATGAGCCTCACCACTGACAGCAAAGAACTCAGAAAGCTCAGGTGCCAGCTCGTGGAACAGCTGAGCAGAAACGCCCTTCTGCTGGCCCGGCTCAACGATAAGGCTGAACTCATAAATGCTCTTGAAGATCTCAAGGCCTTTTCAAGGGAGCACAGGAATGAGCTTGAGGGAGCAATAGGTCAGTTTGAACTGATGATGCGCGAGAGCGTTCCGATAAGCAAGAGCACGCTGAACGAGCTCAAAGTGCTCCTCCACAAAGTCCAGAGGGAGGTAGGGAAGTGAGTCACCTTCTCAAAAACCTCCGTAAAACCATAACAAAAGTTCCCTGGAAAGTTTTAGATGGTCTGAGGGGAGAGAAAAGTGCACCCACCAAAAAGGATGCTTCAACACCTGCACTAACTGTTATGGAATGCAATAAGAGCGTATGTGGGATAAGCCACGTTGGAGCGAGAGAGAACAACGAGGATAATTTCCTCATCCTCAAGCTTCCGGATGCATGTCTATTAGCGGTTGCCGATGGCCTCGGCGGCCACAACGCCGGCGAAGTGGCATCGAAGATTGCCGTTGACACCCTGAGAGAGGTCTTTGAGAGCGAATACAGAATGGGCATGGGCGATGAGGAAGTGAAGAGCCTCCTAAAAAAGGCCTATTCTCTGGCTCACGAGCGCATAAAGGAAAACGCGGTCGGTGAGAGAGAGGGCATGGGAACGACCCTCGTTGCGGCCCTCGTAAGGGACGGTAAAGTCATCATAGCCAACATAGGTGACAGCAGGGCCCACCTGATAAGGGGAGGGAAGGTAATCGCCAGAACAAAGGATCACTCCCTCGTGCAGGAGCTCCTCGATAAAGGCGAGATCACCGAGGAGGAAGCGAAGAGGCATCCGATGAGGAACATCATAACCAGAGCTCTTGGCATAAACCTCTCTGTTGATCTCTACGAGTGGGAGCTCAAGCCCGGGGACGTTCTACTGCTGAGCTCCGATGGGCTTCATGACTATGTGGAAGAGGAGAGGATAGTCAAGGTCGCTTCTTCCGGAGGAACAGCGGAGGAAATCGCCAGGAGGCTCATTGATGAGGCCCTTCCTGTAACGAGTGACAATGTGACGGTGGTGGTGTGGAAATAAGATTAAGGATAGATCAGCCTTTTCCCATTTCCATCAGCCTCTCATAGAGCTCATCAACTTTTTTAGCAACTTCCCCGGCTGTAAAGCCTTTTTTCACCGCGAGCCATGTGGCACCTCCAGCGCCGACTCCCTCTTTGACATAGCCCCTCTCATAGTCTCTCAGGCCCTTGAATTTGCTCCTTGAGAAATCAAGGTCGGCGGAGTAAAATATTATCCCCACCTCTTTTGCAGTCTCCCTAAACGTTGAGCTCCTATCATTTACGACCCACTTCGTGGTCGCAATCATGAATCTGTCCATCTCTTCGCCCATGGCCTTCAGCAGGGCCGCTACCGCCAGCATCTGAGTTCCACCGGCCAGAACAATCTCTCCTCCAAACCCCTTGGAAATGCCGATAATCGATGCCATCATCGGATCTCCAAATTCTTCCAGAGCAATGAAGGGTTTGTTAGCCAGATCGCCCCTGCTTATGCCGGTTCTCCTGAAGCCCTCCTCAATCACCTGTGCCTTGAGGCTCTGGGGGTTGTCCGGTGAAGCGGATGAAGTCTTTGCGTCATATCCGAGGGCCCATAAAACGGCCTGAGCTGTGGTCGTCCCTCCCGGTGTTGATTCCCCGATGACTATTTCTTTCAAACCGAGCCTACCAAGCTGTTCTCCAAAGATCCGGGCCCTCCCGATGATCTCCACCGCTTCAGGCAGGGCTTTTCCCTTCCTAAAGTCCCTCCCCACAGCGTCGCTTATATGCATGTGCGGAACGAGAGGTGCCAAGTAGGTTCCACCTCTGACGATAATCACCGGGAAATCAGCCAGCTCCTTTGCGGCTTTGGTTATTATGGCCGGCGTTGGATGACCTTCCGGCGTTACTGGAATCACGTCAATGATTTTAGGCTTCTCATAAAACAGATACTCCGCATCAGCCGGCGGTGTTAGCTTTGTTAGCTCTGGCGTCGCTCCGGCAACGCTTATCCCGGGTATCGTGGAAACCTCTGTATTTCCCAAAACTATCAGCATCATGTGCATCACCTCTGGCAATTTTATCCAATAGGCTTATATACCCTTCGCCCTTTATACCTTCTGGATAAATAATCCAGGTGGTTGGAATGAAGAAAACAGCCCTGATGCTGATACTTTTAATGCTTGGTGTGGTTGTTGCAGCCGGGTGCATAGGCTCGAACGCCGCCAAAAGCTCAACCCCAAGCCAGTTGCCATCTCCCACCCCTTCGTCCACGGTTGAGGAAACACCAGCAACGCCTGTAAAAACCCCAACGAAAACTGAAACTCCGAAGTATCCCCTAACAATAACGGATTTTGCAAACAGAAAGGTAACGATAAAGGCAGAGCCGCAGAGGATAGTTTCTTTAGCCCCGAGCATCACAGAGACGCTCTACTTTCTTGGCGTCCTCAACAGGGTTGTCGGAATAACCAAGTTCGACGATTACCCTGCAAACGTCAGGAAAGGAAGGACAGTCGTCGGCGGATTCGGAAGCCCCAATATCGAGGTTATAGCCTCTCTCAAGCCCGACCTGATTATAGCAACATCCATGGACATGAAATACCTTGATCAGCTTCAGCAGATCGCCCCCGTTATAGTGATTGATCCCAAGAACATAGATGACATCTACACCTCAATCAGGCTCCTTGGAAAGGTCGTTGGGGTTGAAAAACAGGCGGAAAAAGTTGTCAGCGACATGAAATCAAAGATAGATGAGATTTCATCGAAGGTAAAGGGTCTTCCAGAGCCCAAGGTCTTCTACATTGTATGGGGCAATCCTCTGATGACAGCAGGAGCGGAGACTTTCCTCAACGATCTGATCCGGCTTGCGGGCGGCAAGAACATCTTCAGCGATATTAAGGGATGGAAGTCCATAAGCATGGAGCAGGTGCTGGCCAGAAATCCTGATGTGATAATCCTGACACCGCACTGCGGGATGAGTGTTGATGATGTCTATAAGAGCCAGCTTGCAAAGACAAATGCAGGTAAGAGCGGCAGGGTTATCATGATCAAGAACGAGAACGTCCTCGTGAGGCCGTCGCCGAGAATTGTTGAGGGTCTTGAGGAGCTTGCAAAAGCCATCCACCCGGAGGCCTTCGGCGGAAAATACCCCCTGACGATTACGGACTTCGAGGGGAGGAAGGTAACGATAAAGAAAGAGCCGCAGAGGATTGTTTCACTTGCACCGAGCATAACCGAGACCCTGTTCTATATAGGGGCCGGGGATAAGGTCGTTGGTGTAACAACATTTGACGACTACCCGCCCCAGGTGAAGAACATAACCAAAATTGGAGGCTTCAGCAATCCGAATATTGAGGTTATAGCATCGTTAAAGCCTGATTTGATAATCGGAACCTCCATGCACCTTCAGTATCTCGATCAGCTCCAGCAGATTGCACCCGTTATCATAGTCAGCCCAAAGAACATCGAAGGAATCTACAAACAGATTGAGCTCCTCGGTGAAGTCACGAACAGGGAGGAATACGCCCAGAGCGTGGTTGAGCAGATGAAAGCCAAGGTGGCCGAGATAACATCAACTGTCAAGAACCAGCCAAGGCCAAAAGTGCTCTTTATAACATGGTGGAATCCCGTATATGTTCCCGGAAACGGCACGTTCCAGGGAGAGCTGATCGAGCTGGCCGGAGGGAGGAACATATTCTCAGATCTGAAGGGATGGGCGCAGGTTAGCATGGAGCAGATACTTGCAAGGAACCCTGACGTGATAATCCTCTCAGCCCACGCTGGGATAAATGCCACTGACCTGTGCAAGAGCCAGCTCGTCCAGACGAATGCCATGAAGAACGGCAGAGTATTCACGGTGAGCGACGATAACATCATCTCAAGGCCCGGGCCGAGAATCGTTGAAGGTCTTGAAGAGCTTGCGGAGTTCCTCCATCCCGAACTGTTCAAATACAGCTTCCAGCCTTTAACGTGCAATGCAACCTCCTCAGCCTCTGGCTGAGCTTTTCATTATTTCAATTTCTGTGGTGAAGCCCATGGGAAGGGCCTTAATGGTTCAGGGAACATCTTCGGGGGCCGGAAAGTCTTTATTGGCCCTTGCATTATGCAGGATTTTCACAAACCTCGGCTACGATGTCGTCCCCTTCAAGAGCCAGAATATGAGCCTGAACTCCGCTCCAAGCGTGGAGGGCGGTGAGATAAGCCGCGCCCAGTATCTCCAGGCTCTGGCATGTAAAAAGAAGCCCTCCGTAAAGTTCAACCCCATCCTCCTCAAGCCTGAAGGGAACATGAAAAGCCAGCTCGTTTTCATGGGCAGGCCTATAGGCAGCGTCTCTGCCCGCGAATACATGCTCTCAAGGAAGAAGGATCTCTTTTCAAAGGCCATGAAAGTCTTGGATGGGCTGCTGGAGAGGCACGACATCGTTGTAATCGAAGGTGCTGGCTCTCCTGTGGAGATAAACCTCAAAGACTACGACATTGCCAACATGCGCGTTGCAAAGCACGCCAACGCTCAGGTAATCCTCGTCGCTGACATAGACAGGGGAGGAAGCTTCGCCTCAATAGTAGGCACCATGGAACTCCTGAGTGAGGAGGAGCGAAAGCTCGTAACGGGCTTTATTTTCAACAAGTTCCGCGGTGATGCCTCTCTCCTCAAGCCCGGCTTCGATTATCTGGAGCGGAGGTATGGAAAGAAGGTTCTGGGCGTGGTTCCCTATGCGGAGCACAGAATTCCCGAGGAGGACTCCCTAACGGAGTTCCCGAAGGTTAAGGGCGAGCTGCACATTCAAATCGTCAAGCTTCCGCACATAAGCAACTTCACGGACTTTGAGCCCCTCCACTGGGCGAACGGGGTTGACTACGTGAGCAGGGCTGAAGAAATTAAGGGTGATGTTATAATCGTTCCAGGGAGCAAGAATACCGTTGAAGACTTGCTCTGGATGAGAGAAAATGGAATTGAAGACGCTATACTTGAGGCACACAGAGATGGAGCTTTTGTTATAGGAATCTGCGGCGGCTTCCAGATGCTTGGAGAGGAGATAATAGACAGGGTCGAGTCCAAGAGAGGTAAAATCCGGGGGCTCGGGCTCTTGAAGGCCAGAACACTCTTTGCCGGAACCAAAAGAACCAACCACCTGAAAGCACAAATTCTGTGGAAACCCTTAGAAGGCATGGCCGTTGAAGGTTATGAGATAAGGATGGGGCGCTCCACCTCGGAGAGGCCCTTCTCGGTGATTCGCGAAATCAACGGAAAGCCGGCTTTTGAGTATGATGGGGCTATCGGCGAAAGGGCTTTTGGAACGTATCTTCACGGGATATTCCACAACCTCGGCTTTACGGAGAGGTTTTTAAACATGCTCCGCAGGGAGAAGGGGCTTGAGCCTTTGAGCGTAAGCAGATGGAGCCTTGAGGAGGAAATCGAGGGGTTTGCCGGGCTTGTTGAGAAAAGCATCGACGTGGGATACATTCTGGAGGGGCTTGGGTTATAAAACCTAATGGGATGCCAGCATTTCCTTGAGCTTTCTTATAACATCCTTATACGGGATTTTGCCTTTCCTCATCAGCACAACTCCATGAATTCCCTTCAATCTGCCGGCCAGCAGTTCATCATTTGCTATTATGAGCATCGGGACTCTGAGCTTGGAGAGTTTTTCTATTTTCGTTTTCAGATATTCTTCAGTCCAGAAGCCCGCAATTTCAACATAAACCTCCTTCCCGTTCTTCCTGATCAGGAAGTCAGGGATATATGCGTAACTCCCGGCTTTCAAAACACCGGGCTCCCTGATGACTTCAGCCCCTAAGAGGAACTTTATCTTTGCCGCAAACTGTCTCTCAAGTGAGGAATCGTACTCAACATGCCCCTCGACTACCGGCAGCATCACCCCATCGGAGCTTGAGAGCTCAAAGATGTATATTCTCTTCGAGTGCTCGTCAAGTATTTCGGCCCTCATAAACCACTCTTCAGCTTTTACAATTTCGGGAATGAGCTTTGCCATTGAGACCCCGTACTTTCGGGTTAGCTTAAGTATGGATGCCGGCCCTGTAATCTTGATGAGCTCATCCTGAATCTGATACATCAATCCAAGGAGCTTTATTTTCCTAAAAATCTGCTGGTGGTGTGAGGATGCCCTGAAGCTCATTCTAAGAGATGAGAACATAAGAGTCTGCAGGAGTGATAAATTGTACTGTCTTATAAGCCCTTCAGGTGTCATTTCAGGGGCTTTTACCATGATTTTTTCCTCATCTCTATCGGCAAACATCGCCCTCTCTATTTCGGCAGGGGAAACGCCGAAGTGCTCCGACGCCTCCTGCAGAACCCTGAGCCTTTCAAAATCATTTGTAACGTAGCCTTTTTCAAAAAGAAACTGCCTGACCTCGGGGGAATTAAGTTCAGTTGGCATATCAAACTCGCACTGCCTTTCGAGAATCCTTGCAAAACCCCTGACCTTTTTATAGTTGCCAGCCTTTTCCATATGAGATATTTTCTCCAGAAGCTCTCCATAGCTCTGTCCGATGCTGGATTCAAATGTTGTTATGAGTGCTCTGGCTAATTTTAGGTGCTTTTCTCCAGCAAATTTCAGATGGATCTTTCCTCTCGCTCTGCGTGCGTCGAGAAGTTCCTTCGGAAGCATGAATACCTATTGGAGGGAAAGTTTAAATGAGTTGCTGGGGAATTAAACAGCATGAGAATAAGGCTTTTTTACCACCGCGGAACGATCGTGATAAGGGGCAGCGCTCATATCCCATTTGCAACGTGGGATGAGCGGAGCAGAACTTACAGGGCGCTGGCGTATAAATACCGGGAGATCGTGGAATTTCTGAAGCAGGAGGGAATCGAATTTGAGGACCATGTGCTCGATAATGCAATTCCCTCCCCTTTTTATGACGTGGAATTCGATTTTGAGCTTAGGGACTATCAGAAGGAAGCCGTTGAGAAGTTCTTAAGGTTTGAGAGGGGCGTCATTGTTCTGCCAACCGGAGCCGGAAAGACGATAGTTGCCATGGAGGTAATAAGAAGGCTTTCGGTTTCAACCCTTGTGGTGGTTCCGACTCTGGCTCTGCTCGAACAGTGGAAGGAGCGGCTTTCGATTTTCGGGGATGTCGGGGAATTTTCCGGAAAGAAGAAGGAACTAAAACCAATAACGCTTACGACATACGATTCGGCATACATAAACGCCGAGCTCCTTGGAGACAAGTTCTTTCTTCTGATCTTCGATGAATGCCATCACCTTCCGAGCGAAGCCTACAGGAACATCGCCCAGATGAGCGCCGCACCCTACCGCCTTGGAATGACAGCTTCTCCCGAAAGGGCGGATGAGCTGCATGAGCTCCTGCCCGAGTTGATTGGCGGGATTATCTATGAGAAAAGCCCGGAGGAGCTCACGGGGAGATATTTGGCCCCATATGAAGTTGTAAAGATTCATATCCCTCTGAGCAGGGAGGAGAAGGAACTCTACAGGAGACACTATGAGAGGTTCAAAAGCTACGTCAAAAGCAGGAACATAAGGTTCAGGAGCCCTGAGGATTTTCAGAGAATAGTCATGAGAACTGGAAGCGACGAAAATGCCTTCAAAGCTTTGAGGGCACTTGAGCAGGCGAGGAGGATAGCCTTCAATTCAAAGAAAAAGATTGAAAGACTAAGGACAATCCTTGAAAAGCACAGGGGAGAGAAAATAATCATCTTCACACGGCACAATGATCTCGTTTATGCTGTTTCAAGGAGGTTCCTGATCCCCGCCATAACACACAAAACGGACAAAGCCGAGAGGAGCGAGATACTGAAAAAATTCAGAGAAGGCAGGTACAGGGCAATAGTCAGCAGTCAGGTTCTTGATGAGGGCATAGATGTTCCCGATGCAAGTGTTGGGGTTATAATCAGCGGTACAGGCTCATCGAGGGAGTTCATTCAAAGGCTTGGGAGGATTTTGAGGCCTGCTCCCGGTAAGAAAAGGGCGATATTGTATGAACTTGTTTCAGCGGGGACGAGCGAGGTCAGTGTGGCGAGAAGGAGGAAATCTGGCTTGCGTTGATATAGAACCTTTCATCAATGGAAAGACAGCACTGATTCAAGTGGAAATATTTTTAAGCTCAAACATTTGATATACAGGTATGAATAAGAAAACTGCGGTTATACTCACCGTAATCCTCATAATTGTCCTTTCCATTACGGCGTCTCATGTGTATTCCGAATTGCATCTTTTCGGCACTTCTCCCGAATACACAGCCCCTCTAACATTTCCGAATGAAACCCCCGGTCTTTTCTATGTTAGGTACTTCACAAACGCATCGAGGGTTCTCGTTCTTTTTGAAAGGAGGGAAAATGCCGAAAAATTCGCCTCATTTATACAGAACAGTTCGGTTGTGATAACCTCCGATGGGACGCATGCAGATGTTCTCATGAGGAGGGAGGTTCTTTCAAAGATACTGGAGCTCGCTGATTACTCTGATGTAACCAGAGTGCCTGCCGATCCCTACTGGAATCCTCAAAGGCTTGAGAAAGAGTACAGCGATCTGGAGTTTCTTCTAGCGAACTACAGCTTTCCGGAGCCAATTAGAGGTTATCTGCTGGACAGATTTAGAGAGCGGAGCGAGGATATGGAGAAGATATCACAAGCGAAGAATTTTATGTTCGCCCATAAAGGACTTGAATTTTATGAAATTGAGATCATAGAGCCTTCTCACGGCATGGAATACCCAGACTTATCCTCAGATCTGGCGATTATCCTGCTCGCTGAAATGGTCTTGATTGCCCTTGTGGTGTTTGAGAGGGACAGGAGAAAGAGGGCGGTGTTTTTGGTATCTTTCCTGCTCTTAACAGTCCCAGCTTATGAATTTGCGACATATGAGAGTCAACTAAAAAGTCACGAAGGCACAATCAGATATATACTGGGAATATCCGAAAACTCAACCAATCGCACATTGGATGGACTTAACGGGAGTGTTGATATATCATGTTATGTCAGAAGTTCCCGGGAAGTAGAAAATCTCATCGCAGCCATCAATTCTTCGGAAATCCTGAAAGTTGAACACTCACTTAGAGGCAAATGGCTGTGCGTGAGTTTCGTCACTTATAACCCTCAGCGGCTTCTTAGAATGAATAAGTGCAGCCTCAGCACCTACGGCTATAACTGCCGCAGACGGTTAACTGAAGGGGAGCGGCAGGTTATCAACAAAACCGAAGGGGTTTTGAAGAGAATACCCGAGGATAAGAGATATCTCGTTGAATGGGCTATTTCAAGATACAACTCCACAGTTCACACATGTCCGGAAGTGCCGGGTCTACCTCCCGGAAAATATCTCACCAACCTCTGGATATTCCCTGAAGGGATTTATGCCCCTGATCTCTGGCTTATCATTCAGATTCTGGTATCTGCAGTGGCTGTTCTATTTGCGGGGCTCCTGCTTCCCGAGAAGTAGGGCAATCCTGTTTGCAAGCTCCAGCTCTCCGGGAGTATTCACGTTCAAAGCTAATAGGGGATTGCTCAGCTCAACAAACTCTTCTCCCTCTTCGGCGACAGCGTTTAGGCCCACTATGGCATAACCGTTGTAAACGAGGGGGTTTAAATCCTTGGGCACAGCGCTCAGGGGCAGGATGCCGGTTAGGCTCGCCCTTCTCCTTTTGAATTCCCTCTCCATAAGGGCGATATCACTGGCCTTGATGAAAGGCAAATCCGCCGAAACGCTGATAAACGGCCCAAATTCTTCCAGAAGGATTTGGATATCGCGCACATACCCTTTTCCAGAAGTTTCCACAAAGGGTATCCCCTCGCGGAGGCAGAGTTCTCTTGTTTTTGGCGTGTTCTTTGAGAGGGCAACGAGGGTTTCATCGGCCATTAAAGCCTGCTGGTAGATCCATAGAATCATCTCCCTGCCAGCTATTCTCAGAACTGGCTTCTCTCTACCCATGCGCCTTGATTTCCCCCCTGCGAGGATGATTATCATAGATACCACCAAATGAAAGCCAGAATCAAAAGCGTCCCTGCCCTTGTTATCTCAGCTATCGCACCGATGCAGTCTCCATTTAATCCGCCGAAGTTATCAAGGCTTAGCTTTATGGTGCAGACTCCGATTAAAAGCCCCAAAACCGAGAGGATGCTCCCCGGAGTGTAAGCCACAGCGGGAAGGAGAAGGGCTAAATAGAGCACACTTCCAAGGAGGAGCTGCTTTTTATTCATGGCTTCCATGAAGTAAGAGCCAAGGCCTTCTCCAAGGGGTTTTTTCGTGGCCAGAGCAAGGAGCATTGCATACTTTGAGTTGAGCTCCGCTAAAAGGATGGCATAAAAAGGGAGGAGCTGGAGGGAATAGGCCTGAAGGAAGAGAACCATTACGACGGCAAAAACTCCCGCTACGCCTGTATTTAAGTCCTTCATTGCTTTGATCTTCCTTTCGCGGTCGCCTTTGGCCATTATTCCGTCGGCCCAGTCCGCCAGTCCATCGAGGTGGAGCAGTCCAATGATGGAGTAGAGTGTTAGTAGGGCGAGCACATTCTTTAAAGGGACGTTAAAATATATGATCAGAAGGGGTAGGGCCGAGGTTGCGGGTGCCAGCAGAGGGAATGCCCATATCTCATTTCTTGCCTTTTCAAAGTCCCCTCTGAGCGGAATCCGTGTCATGAACGGGATGATGTTTCTCATGCTCCCACCCGGCTAATTAATCCAATGCTGAAAAGCCTTAAAAACCCTCCCTTCAAACTGCCACCTATGAAAAAGGAACACTACAGGATGCTGCTCGTGCTGGTTTTAATTCTGAGCGCCATATACACCCTTGGCTTAGTTGGCGTGCTGCCCTTTGCGGTCAGCTATTACATTACGATCCTCTTCATATTCCTGTTCCTCTTCCTCAGGTGGCAGAAGCGGCTCGAATAGCCTTGTCATACAGCCTGCTATGAACCCTCCAATGGCGTCGTCCAAAAACGGCGGCAGCTCCCCCAAAATCCCCGGCTTTCTGGTGTCGTAGTAGAAGAAGTTGAAGAGTGCCATCTTGCCGCCGATATATTCAGCTATGTCAATTCCAATGAGCTCGTCCGCCACGAGGTTTACGGGATCGCCATCAACCTTAAAGTTCTCCTCCAGGAGCAGGGCGGCCTTTAAAAGTGCCCGGACATTGATGTCGTTTAGATAATGGAGCATAATCCTTTTAAGCTGCTCTCTGACTTTCCCGACATCGTCTCCAATATAGAGCTCCAGAGCGGCATCGAGCATTCTCTCAAGGGTTATGCCTCTGGCTTTGAATTCCTCAATCATCTTCTCACCAACCTAAACTTTAGCCACCAGTATCTCTCGCTCTCCTCAGCTTTCAGCGGCTCCAGATCAAAACTCGCCTTAAAGAGAGGAGCGCTGAGCGTTGCAGTGTGAAACTCCCCGAATTCCCCGATGGGGTCTATCCCGGGGTTTGCCTCCAAGAAGAGCGCCAAATCTCCCGGGGAGGAGAAGGTGTAGCCGAGCCATTCCTTTGAGAGCTTTTCCCTGTTTACAGCAATTATCGCATACTCAAAGCCGGCATTGAGCATCTCTTCAGCCAGTTCAGGTGTGTTCCTTCCCCAGAGGGGTTCTAGAGCCTCGACCCCTGCTCTTCCAGCAAGCCACTTCACCCAACTGAGGTGCTCTTCGAGGAAGATATCCCCGGCTATGATATAATCAACGTCAAGAGAGCCTATGAATTCTGCTAAAGCCTCGCCCCCTTTTTTCATGTCAAAGATGAGGAGCTCTTTTTCCATCGCATCGACGAGCTTTTTGAGCTCGCTTAAGTTTTCATAGTGTGGTGAAACTCCTATGGTGGTTTTCAGGGCCAAGAGATAGGGCACTTCAATCCCCTGCTTTTCGGCTAAATACATGGCATAAAGCCCATCTTTGCCGCCTGAGAAGAAAGCTACGCCTCTCAAACCGTTCCCTCCATTTTTGCCTGCTCATACTCCTCCCTTACCCTTTGAAGCTCGGCCTCATCAACGTAGGGGATTATTGCCCCACAGTCGAGACAGAGCCAGGGGTAGGCCCTAATCGTGCCGCTCAGTGCTCCTTTTAGGCCTTTCTTCCACGGGGCTTTCCAGAAGTACACCGCATATCCCGCCTGCGGGCTTTTTGCCTTTATCATATCCCCACCGCAGAACGGACACTTCTTCGTCTCCATAGCACCACCAGAATTATAAACACGCTGGACGTTTTATCCTTTATGCTGCTGAGGTTTGAGCGCTTGGAGAGAACCGGGGAAATTTACATAAACCCGAGAAATTTCAAAATCGTGCCTCTGTCCCTGAGGACATGGAAGGATTTCCTTTCCCTTGATGAAACGACGTATGGAATTTACGCAAGAACCATTTACAACCCGAAGGAAAGATTTTTGGTTAAAAGCCCAGAAGATGAAGAAAAAGCCCTCCGGCTCATGGAACTCTATGAAGAACTGATTGAGAACCCCACAAAGTTTTGCCATGAGGAATACTACAGATACCAGCTTAAGGTTAAGGCCTTTGATGGCCTCCCCTTTGGAAACGGATGGGTTAGCTCGAAGGTCGTTCTCGTCGGCGAGGCTCCGGGAAGGAAGGGGTGCGGTTTAACTGGGATATGTTTCTACAGGGACGTCTCAGGAATGTTGCTCAGAAGAACTCTGTTCTCCCTCGGAATAAACCCCGATTTTTTATACATCACCAACGTCGTCAAGTGCAATCCGCCGGGGAACAGGCTCAGGGGTTTCGATGAAAGGGAGCTTTCACTCCTCAGGAGGGAGCTTGAAATTCTGAAGCCCAGAGCTGTTTTTGCCATCGGCAGAACGGCAGAGAAGGCATTGAAAAAGCTCGGCTGCAATGTCATCTATTTGAGACATCCTGCGTGGTACGTGCGGCGTGGAGTGAGGGAGCCGAGCGAGGAGATGCTGGAAGAGTACAGCGGGATAATGGAGGCTATTGGATGATGAGTAATATCACCATTTTCCTCCTCTCCATCCTCTGGGACCTAACTCTGGGTGAGCCTCCCGTTTTGCTTCACCCTACGGTATGGTTTGGCAGGTTAATCGGCTTTTTTGATGGGCATTACAGAAGGAGAAGCCCGGCTCTGGACTTCATTGGGGGAGCTTTCGCCTCCCTGTTTGTGATTGGATTCGCTTTTGCCCTCTCAAGGCTCCCGGAGCTTTTACCTCTGTGGTTTGGCTTTGCTTTGAGCGTTTATCTCCTAAAGAGCTCCTTTGCTATCAAAGGCCTCGCCCAGCACGTGAGAAACACAATAAAGGAGGATATTGAAGAGCAGCGGAAATATGTTAGCTGGATTGTGAGCAGGGACGTGAAAAGCCTCGACAGGGCCCACCTAAATTCGGCAGCAATTGAGAGCCTTGCTGAGAACATAACAGACAGTGTGGTTGGCCCGCTTTTTTATTACCTGCTCTTCGGCTTGAGCGGCGCTTTGATTTACAGAGCGATAAACACGCTCGATGCAATGATCGGCTACAAAAATGAGCGCTATCTCTATTTCGGTAAGTTTGCCGCCCGCTTGGACGACCTTCTAAACTTCATTCCCGCCCGCCTGACGGTTTTCCTCTTCCTTCCATTTG
>WAPO01000192.1 GCA_015520705.1 Thermococcus sp.
CTCTTGAGGAAATGCGCGAAGCTTTTCTGAGCTTCTTTGAGAGGCATGGTCATGGAAGAGTCAAGCGCTACCCTGTTCTGCCGCGCTGGCGTGATGATGTGCTCCTCGTGGGAGCATCCATCATGGACTTCCAGCCGTGGGTCATAAGCGGTGATGCAGACCCCCCAGCCAACCCGCTCACAATAAGCCAGCCCTCGATTCGTTTCACGGACATAGACAACGTCGGAATCACAGGAAGGCACTTCACGATATTCGAGATGATGGCGCATCGTGCCTTTAACTACCCGGGCAAGCCGATATATTGGATGGATGAGACGGTTGAATTGGCTTTCGAGTTCTTTACAAAGGACTTGGGCATGAAGGGGGATGACATAACTTTCAAGGAGAACCCCTGGGCCGGCGGAGGAAATGCCGGGCCGGCATTTGAGGTGCTTTACAGGGGCTTAGAAGTGGCCACACTCGTCTTCATGCAGTACAAGAAGGCCCCCGAAAACGCCGACCCGAGCCAGGTCGTCGAGATTAAAGGCGACCGCTATGTCCCGATGGAGACGAGGGTCGTTGACACGGGCTACGGTCTTGAGAGGCTCGTCTGGATGAGTCAGGGGACGCCAACTGCCTATGATGCCGTTTTGGGCTACGTTGTAGGTCCCCTGAAGAGAATGGCGGGTGTGGAGAAGATAGACGAGCGCATTCTCATGGAGAACTCCCGCCTTGCAGGAATGTTCGACATAGAGGACATGGGAGACCTGAAGGTTCTGAGGAAGGAAGTGGCGGACAAAGTGGGAATAAGCATCGAGGAGCTTGAGAAAGCTGTAAGGCCCTACGAGCTTATCTATGCCGTAGCAGATCACACCAAGGCCCTGACATTCATGCTGGCTGATGGCGTCATCCCATCAAACGTGAAGGCCGGCTATCTGGCGCGTCTGCTGATAAGGAAGAGCATAAGGCACCTCCGTGAGCTCGGCATTGAAATTCCTCTGAGCGAGATAGTGGCAATGCACATAAGAGAGCTCCACAGGACGTATCCGGAATTTAAAGAAATGGAGGATGTTATACTCGACATGGTCAATGTGGAGGAGAAGCGCTATCAGGAGACGCTGAAGAGGGGAAGCGGCCTCGTTAAGCGTGAGATTGCTAAGCTCAAGAAGTCCGGAAAGAACGAACTGCCCCTTGAGAAGCTCATACTCTTCTACGAGAGCCACGGGCTGACGCCTGAGATAGTCAGGGAGGTTGCGGAGAAGGAGGGAATTGCCGTCCATGTGCCCGACAACTTCTACACACTCGTTGCAAAGGAGGCCGAGAGAACGGGTGAGAGGGAGGAGAAGCAGGGGGGAATCGTGGATTTTGAGCTCCTTCAGGATGTTCCAGATACGAGGATGCTCTACTACGAAGACCCCCTCATGAGGGAGTTCGACGCTGAAGTTATTAAGGTCATAGACGGCTGGGTTATTCTTGACCAGACTGCTTTCTACCCCGAAGGAGGGGGTCAGCCCTACGATACTGGTGAGCTGAACGGAGTTAAGGTTCTCGAAGTTCAGAAGGTGGGGAAAGTCATCCTTCACAAGGTTGAGAAGCCAGAGGCTTTCAAAGAGGGTCAGACCGTCCATGGGAGGATAGACTGGAAGAGGAGAATCCAGCACATGCGCCACCACACGGGAACCCACGTCCTCATGGGCGCACTCGTCCGCGTTTTAGGAAAGCACGTCTGGCAGGCTGGTTCCCAGCTGCACACTGACTGGGCGAGGCTTGACATCGCCCACTACAAGCGCATCAGCGAGGAGGAGCTGAGGGAGATAGAGCGCCTTGCCAACCGTGTCGTCATGGAGAACAGACCGGTTAAATGGGAGTGGCTCCCGAGAACCGAAGCTGAAATGAAATATGGCTTCCGCCTGTATCAGGGCGGTGTGGTTCCGGGAAGGATCATAAGGGTGCTCAACATTGAGGACTGGGATGTGCAGGCCTGCGGTGGAACTCACCTGCCGAACACAGGTTTAATAGGGCCGATTAAGATTCTCCGCACTGAGAGAATACAGGACGGCGTTGAGCGCATTGTGTTTGCATGCGGTGAAGCGGCCATTAACTGGATGCAGGAGACAGAGAGAATCCTCAAGAGAACCTCGGAAGTCTTCCGTGTGCCGCCCGAGAAGGTGCCTGAAACTGCCGAGAGGTTCTTCAACGAGTGGAAGCAGGCCAGGAAAGAAGCTGAAAAGCTCAGGAAGGAGCTGGCAAAGCTTCTTGTCTATGAGCTTGAGAGCGAGGTTGAGAAGGTCGGCGAAGTCGAGTTCATCGGTAAAGTCGTTGAGGGGAGTATTGATGACCTCCGCGAGGCTGCCAACAGGCTAAGAAAGGAGAAGCGCATCGTCGTGCTGATAAGCAGGGAAGGACACTTCGTCGTTGCTGTCGGTGATGGGCTTGAGATCAAAGCTGGAGACCTGGCAAAGGTTGTAACTTCCATCGCGGGCGGTGGCGGCGGTGGAAGGAAAGAATTAGCACAGGGCAGGATAAAGAATCCGTTGAAAGCTGAAGATGCGATAGCCGAGGTGAGGAAGAGCCTCGGCTAACACAAACTTTTTTGGTGGTTGAAATCAGGATCAAAACCCTGACCAGAGAGGTTGTTGAGCTCTGCTCCGGGCTCGGCCTCACCGCAGTTCCAGAATACAGGACTCCAGATGGGACGAGAATAGACATAGCCGTTTTCAGGGGGGAGGAGAGGCTCGTTGCCATAGAGCTTGAGGCCTCTTTCAAGTGGATGCGTCAGAGGCTTCTCTACAACGGCCTGAAGGCCAAACGGGCCGGTTTCAATGAGCTGTGGGTTGTGAGCCACTTCAGGCGGCCGGCTCCGGGCTGGGTGGAGGAATACCTTGAGGACGAGAATGTTTCCGTTTCCTTCGTGCATCCTGATGAGCTCTTGGAAAAGATAAGGCTCAGAGCCCTGTCGGCTCGTCTATGAAAAAGACGCGAACCCCGAAGCGCTCCCTGACAACATCCATCAGCGCCTTAACGCCCAGCGTCTCGGTTTTGTAGTGCCCGGCTACCGCAACGCTGAGCCCCAGATCAAGGGCCGTCAGGTAGTCCGCGTGCCCGAACTCGCCGGTTATGAAGAGGTCAACGCCCTTTCTCTTCCCTTCGTCAAGTGCAAAGGCTCCGGCACCGGTTATGGCCGCGACGCGCTTTATCTTTCTTGCCCCGAACTCGTAGGTTCTGACGGTCGTGTCGAGCCTCTCGGCAAGAACCTGAGCCACCTCTTCAATTGGCCTCGGCTCCTCAAATTCCCCGATGAATCCTATGGTGATCCCCTTATACTCTCCGAAGGGCTCATCCGGCTTAAGTCCGAGCAGTCCCAGCAGTTCCGCGTTGTTCCCCACCTCGGGATGGGCATCCAGCGGCAGGTGGGCGGCGTACAGGTTTATGCCCGCATCGAAGAGGGCTTTAAGCCTGCGGTAGGTTAGCCCCGTAACATAGTCTATGCCTCCCCATATCATGCCGTGGTGCACCACCATCATGTCAGCCCCGCCTCTGGCTGCGCGCTCTATTGTCTTCAGCGTCGTATCAACGGCAAAGGCTACCCTCTCTATCCTCTCCCTCCCCTCAACCTGAAGACCGTTTCTGGATTTGTCAGGAAAAGCTGATATGTTAAGATACTCATTAAGGAATGCGGTTATTTCGTCTCGGGAGACCATTTAAATCACCTTCTTCTCGCTAATTTGTCCCTTCTCTTTTTAAATTGCATGCAAACTCTTATATTTCTCTCTGTGTTGAGAATTTCAGGTGGTATGATGAATGCCAGGATGAAGGCTGTGGTGGTAGGCTCCGGGATCGGCGGGCTCTTAACCGCTTCATTCCTTGCCAGAAATGATTACGAGGTTACTGTCATAGAGAAGTCCCCCTTCATCGGCGGTCGCTTCGCCAATCTGAACTACAGGGGCTTCGGTCTCTCGACGGGAGCATTCCATATGGTTCCTCACGGTGAGAACGGGCCTCTGGCCCATCTCCTCTCACTCCTCGGTGCTAGCGTCAGGATAGTGAATTCAAAGCCTAAGGGAATGATTCTCTATGGAGGAAGGACGTTCCACTACAGGGAAGGCTGGAAGTATTTGAGCCTGAAGGAGAAGGCAAAGGCAGTGAAGCTCCTCGCGGACATCAGGAGGAACAAGCTTCCTGAAGGGGAAGAGGCTGAGATGAGCGGGACTGAGTGGATCAGAGAGAGGATAGGTGATAACGAATTTGTGGAGCTGTTCATCAGAAGTTTTCTCGGCTGGGCCGACAGCGTTCTGGATGTTCCTGCAATAGAGCTTGCAAAGGAAATAAAGGCCGCCCTCAGGTGGGGCGGGCCTGGCCTCGTAAAGGGCGGATGCGGAGCATTAACCGGCGAACTGGCTAGAATAGTCTGGATGAGTGGTGGAAGAGTCCTCACAAAGAAAAAAGCTGTGGAAATTGACGCTGAAGCCAAAAAGGTCATCATGTCCAACAACGAAGAGCTACGCTACGACGTTCTCATCTCCAACGTGGGCATCAGGGAGACCGTTGAGCTAATTGGAAGGAGGTATTTTGACCGCGACTATTTAAAGCGCATTGACTCGCTGAAGCCGAGCGAGGGAATAAAATACAACATAGCGCTGAGAGGCAGTCAGAGGGTTGGGAATACCGTCGTTTTCACCCTTGATATGGAGAGAATAAATGGCTACAATGAGCCCTCCAGCATATCTCCCGAACTGACAAAGGAGGGATACACTCTGGTGATGCTCCACCACGCCCTCCAGAGCAGGAACATCAGAAAGGAGAGGCGGATTGGCATTGAGGATATCCACAGGATTTTCCCGAATTTTGATGAAGAGGGGGAAATTCTGCTGATTCAGACGTATCTCGATGGAAATCCTGTGAATCGCGTAGCCTCAGGTCAGGCCGTGGAGGATTTTCCTGTTGAGGATATTTACATTGTTGGGGATGCATATAAAGGGGAAGGCGGGATCGAGGTGGAGGGCATCGCCCTCGGGGTCATGAAGACGCTTGAGAGGCTTGGCCTGGGCAGGTTCAGTGACTGGTACTTGTGATTTCTTTTTAAAAATGCAAGCTTTTGCCCCCTTCTTTCGAAATTTTTTCTATAAATCCTTCTTCATTGCTAAGGAAGGCTTTTATCTTTTAAAGCAAAGCCTCCATTTACGGAGGTGGGAGTATGAAGCGTGTTGTAATCGCTCTTGGGGGTAATGCTATTCTCCAGAGAGGCCAAAAGGGGAGTTATGAGGAGCAGATGGGCAACGTCATGAAGACCGCAGGGCAGATTGTTGATATCATTCTTAAAGGCGATTATGAGGTTGTCATCACTCACGGGAATGGCCCGCAGGTTGGGGCTTTGCTCCTTCACATGGACGCCGGGCAACAGGTTCACGGCATACCTGCCCAGCCCATGGACGTGGCCGGAGCCATGACTCAGGGGCAGATAGGCTACATGATTCAGCAGGCAATAGTCAACGAGCTCAGGAGGCGAGGGATTGAGAAGCCAGTTGCAACGATAGTCACCCAGACTCTGGTCGATAAGAATGACCCTGCATTCCAGCATCCGAGCAAGCCTGTCGGCCCATTTTACGATGAGGAAACTGCTAAGAAACTCGCGAGGGAGAAGGGATGGACGGTTATAGAGGACTCAGGGAGGGGATGGAGGCGTGTTGTGCCCAGTCCAGACCCAAAAGGCCATGTCGAGGCTCCTGTCATAGTCAACCTCGTGGAGAAGGGTTTCATCGTTATAGCCAGCGGTGGCGGCGGTGTTCCAGTCATCGAGGAGGAAGGTCAGCTTAAGGGCGTTGAGGCCGTCATTGATAAGGATTTGGCCGGCGAGAGGCTCGCGGAGGAGGTCAGGGCTGATGTGTTTATGATTCTGACTGATGTGAA
>WAPO01000193.1 GCA_015520705.1 Thermococcus sp.
CTTCCTGATTTCCCTTGCATCTTTTCGGATATCGTATCCGAGAACCTCTGCACTTCCGCCGCTCGGCTCCAGAAGGGTTGTGAGAATCTTTATTGTCGTGGTTTTTCCTGCACCGTTGGGCCCAAGGAGCCCGAAGAGCTCTCCCTTTCTAACCCTGAAGCTGATGCCTTTAACAGCCTCGATCCACTCAACTTTCCTGAAGGGCAGGGGGATCTTCTTGGGATAGCTTTTTCTCAGTTCTCTGACGTCAATGGCGTGCACTTCCTCCACCATGTTTTTACTCAATAGAATGCATATAAGTTTTTTCCGCATGTTGTAGTGGGAGGGAGGGCATCGTTAAGTTCTTAAACTCTACCGCCTCAGAAATCCTTAAAAGATTGCAATCTAAAAAGTTTAGAACGATTGAAAACTTTTAGTCATTACCGGAGGTGGCTTCCTTGGAAATCACTCTCGATAAGTTCAAGCCGAAGATTACCAGACCCTTCAAGAGGAAGAATGAATACTGGGTCAAGCTCATTGATGAGAGCGGCGAGTATATAATGAAGTTCAAAAGCCCTCTGGAGGCTGAGGATGCTGTCTACGGTCTTCTTGATCTTCAGGTGTATGGTGGGAAGGTGAGGCTCAAGGTGAGGGAAGGCAACGTCATCGAGGACATCGAGATTGTTGAGCTCTACAAACCCTCCGCAAAGGAGCTTCTGGAGGAGTATTTTACCGATTAGTCAATGGCCTTTTTTGTTCATTGTCCCCCATATTCTGACAAAAACCTATATATAACCTTAGAGACATAGAGTATTATTGAGGCAATTCAGCAACAGTCAAATTAGCCGGCTGAAATGGTTCTGGAGGTTTGTTATTATGGCCAGAAAGAAAAACAAAGAACTCCTTGAGCTCGCAATGGACATGGCAGGCGAGGAAGCCGTTGAGGTAATCAAGGCTCTTGAGAAAAAGGGGGAGGCAACGGACGAAGAGCTGGCCGAAATTACGGGCATAAGGGTCAACACCGTGAGGAAGATTCTCTACATCTTCTACGACAATCAGCTTGCTGAATTCAGGAGGACGAGGGACAAGGAGACAGGATGGTACTATTACTACTGGCATCTTGAAACCAGAAGGCTGCCCGAGATACTGAGGGCAAAAAAGATGGCAGAGCTCAACAAGCTGAAGCAGATGCTTGAGGAGGAAACGAGCGAGATTTACTACCACTGCGGAACGCCGGGACACCCGAAGCTAACGTTTGACGAGGCCATGGAGTATGAATTCCAGTGCCCGATATGCGGCCAGATGCTCATGCAGTATGACAACACGGAAATCGTTGCTGATCTAAAAAAACGCATAGAGGAGCTTGAAATAGAGCTCGGGCTCAGGAAGAAGCCGAGAAAGAAGAGGACAAAAAAGAAGGAGTGAATGGTTGAGCTGTGAACTTCGGGGATGGGAAAGATGAGCGATGTTGTTATTCTGGAGAAGGTTTATGGTGACAGGTCAGGTTTTGAAAAGCTCAGCAGGAAGCTCAGGTCTCTTATAGGGGAGCTTGAGGTTGAGTGGAAGCTTTCCATTACAAAGAAGCAGTGGGTAAAGGTGAGCCTGAGGGGTGAGGACGAGGAGATATCGGCAAACCTCATCAGGGAGGAATTTGGGGAGGTTCCCTATAAATTAAGCCGTATAAAAGAAGGAGAGGTTTATAGAGGGCGCTTTACAGACCTCGGGAAGGTCGGATATGGAGCATACGTTGATATCGGAATATTCTCCCCAGCGCCCAAAGATGCGCTTCTGCCCCTCTACTATCTGAAGAGAACTTTTGGTGAGATGCCCGTCAGGCAGATGATAAAGAGGTTTGGATGGGTGGATTACCTTCCAGTTGAGGTGCGGCTTGAGAAGGTCGAGTTTGGGACGAGAAGCGTCGAGGCAGAATTCTCTGAAAGACAGCTCAGGATGCTCAGGAAATGGCTGGAAGATGGACATGACAAGCTCTTCATCACCGGAACAGTCAGCGAGAGAATCGAGGAGGCTCTGATAAAAACCGGCCACGGAAGGGACATCAAAAGGCTGGAGGAGCTCGGCCTTATGGAAACCCTGCTGATTCTCAAGAAGGGAACTCAGGCCCCGGGGATTATAAAGGAGATAGGCCCCCTGATAAAGCCCGCCGTTATAGGGGCAATCAAGTTTGAGGAGTGAATCTTGACAGCATCCTCAGCGGGAGCACGGATATAAGAATATAGTCAAAGGGCAGAACTGAGGTGTTCCAGAGGGCAATATAGAGATATATGACGAGCAGTATCACCAGAAACGGAATCTGTCCCTTTGTTTTTCTTATCCCGTGCCTGATGAAGCCAGCTGACAGGTAGAGGACGAGAGCTATCTGAATTGCTGTTTCTTTTAAGAACGTTGTGATGCCCGCTATGCCTTCCTGCGGGAGCTGGGAAGGCAGGGAAAGAGAGAATGGTGAGGAGACATAGATGGCAGCTATTCCGATGGCCGAGAGCAGGAGGTATATGTAGTTTCTGGCATATCTCTTGGGGAATGCAACTACAAAGGCCACAGGGAGGAAGATGAACCAGGGCACGAAGTATACAAGCGCCACGGTGAGGAGTGCAAGCAGGAGGGTTTCGCAGAATGCGGTGAGCTTCTGGGGATCAAAGGTGAAGTTGAGGGCAACCGCCAGAGTCAGGACAAAGATAAGAATTGAAATGGAATACGTGCTGACGGTGGTTATGTATGATCTGAAGGCGGGTGCAGCGAGCGTCAAGCCGGCGATTATAAACCCGTATTCACGGTGTCTTTTCGGGGCGAGATAGTAGATGAAAGATATTATCAAGAGTATACATGCCGCCTGAAATATGGAGAAGGCCTCCTCCGTGGGGGAGAGGAGCTTAAACCACGAACCGATGAGCATTACAAGCGGTGATGAAAGCCCCCCATAATAGGCGAATTCAACGCTCTTCCCGAAGAGGGGGAGAACCTCATTGGCAAGGGGGAAGGGTTTTGAGTTGATCATCCAGACCGCGAAGAGAACTGCCAGAGTGAGATAGAAGATGCCTGAATAGCCATTCCTTCCCAGCGCATAGAAAAACAGGAGCACAATCAGCAGAAATGTGAGAATTTCGGCCCATTTCTCCCGCGTGGTGAATCTGTAAAGCCCTGAAAAAGCCCTCTCGGTTAGGTATATGTTCTTCTCTGTGCCTGTTATGAAGATGTATTTGCCCTCCACGATCACCATGGGCTTCAGCGATTCCTGCGGGGAGAGATTGGTCAGATGCCAGAGCTTTTTCATCTGAGGATTCTCATAGACATTGCCCACAAGAATCATGACATCATGCCCCTTCGGCTTGAACCGGGATAGTTTGCTGTCTATGTAGTACGCCCATCCTGCTGAGAACTTCGAGCTTCCGGGAACGAGTGTGTATGAAGAGGGAGAGCTGAGAAAGCTGTCAAAAGCCGCTTTACTGGGGTAATAAACCATCTCCTGAGCGGATACAAGGGGGACAAAAAGCATGAGCATCATAATGAGTATCAGCGGCCTTTTCATCTTCTCCCTCCCTACAGAGTTGTTTGGAAAAGTTAAAAATTTAATGCAGCGTGAGTGCGGCGATTGAAAAGTTGGGAGGGAGAAAAGAGCTCATTCGCTTTTAGATTCTTCAATTTTTGCGGCAAGTTTGTCAACTATCTCCATAATGGCCTTTGCAGCCGGAGTGTCCTCATAGAGAACTATGGGTATTCCTGAATCGCTCGCTTCCCTTGCCTTTAGGTCAATGGGTATTTTGCCGAGGAAATCGACCCCCTCCTTCTGGGCGAGCTTTTCACCGCCGCCTTCCCCGAAGAGGTCTATCTTGTTGCCGCAGTGAGGGCAGATCAGATAGCTCATGTTCTCAACGACTGCTATGTAGGGTATCTCCATCTGCTTCATCATGTTCACTGCCTTTCCGGTATCGAGGAGGGCCACTTCCTGTGGGGTGGTGACGATTATAGCCGCATCGAGCTTCAGGCTCTGCACAACGGTGAGTATTTCATCTCCTGTTCCCGGCGGAAAGTCGACTATCATAAAGTCAAGCTCCCCCCATTTGACATCTCCGAGGAGCTGCTTTATCGCCTTTGTTACGAGGGCCCCGCGCCATATGATTGGCTGATCTTCTCCAACTAAAAAGCCCATACTCATGACTTTTATCGGTGTTGTCTGCCCCATAAAGTCGTTTATCGGAGGAAGCATTTCAAACCTGCCATCCTCCAGCTTCTCCGCGAGAACTTCAGCTTTTTCAACTCCGAGCATTTTGGCGATGTTTGGGCCGTGGACATCGGCATCGAGTATTCCGACGAAGTATCCCTTCCGGGCGAGGGCAGCCGCTATGTTGACGGCAACTGTGGATTTTCCGACTCCGCCTTTCCCGCTCAGGACGGCTATTTTATATTTCCATTTCCCCTGTTTCTCGTTAATTCTCTGGGTTAGGGGGTCAGCACCGAGACCTGCCACATTAAGCGTTGGAGGAGTTTTAATTGTCATATCCATCACCTCTGTTTTAGGAAACTCTAATTCAGAGTACAGGGGTTAGCTTATAAGCTTTGTCCCAAAATATGACAGTATTGCCCATAGATGGGTATTAAAGTGAGCTATATTTATGCAGCACTCACAGCCTCTTGGCCTTAATCCGTTCAGCATCTTTTCTCGTGTTCACATTAAAGAAGCTTATGCGCCATCTCTCCGGGAGATTCTCTATCTCCACATAGAATGGGTCTGCTTCTCTGATAGCTCTGTTTATTGCATAATTTCCGGCTTTGATTCTCTCTTCAAGCACTTTTCTAAAGGAGGATGAATAAGCGGCATGAAGGGGCTCAATATAACCGTTGTTCCATCTTGGGACACATATCTGTTTTTTCGTTTTCTCAAAGCACTCCACGATAAAGTCCACAAACTCAGGAACGAGCATGGGCATGTCACCAGCAACGATGAAAGAATCCCCGAGCTTTAAAGCAGTGTAGATGCCACCTATGGGGCCTATGCTGAGTTCATCAACCAACACAGGATAGCCGAGTCTTTTCAGCTTCTTTGCACTGTGAGGAGATGCTATCAGGACTATCTTCTCTATCTTCCTAGCCTTTTTAAGTCTTTCAAGGGTATAAAGAAGGAGAATTTTGCCGTTTATTTTGAAGAACAGTTTATCCCTACCAAAACGTGTGCTCTGTCCACCTGCCAGAACAGCGGCTATCACACTCTCACCCCACCAGCATCTTTACGGCTTCTATATACGCCCTGTAGTTCATTGCCTGAAGTGTAGCCGGATAAAAATAGATATCTATCAGGAGAGGGGCGAGAAGACCGAGGATAATAACCAGAATCCCAAGGAGCAGACTGGTGGATGTCATTGAAGCTGGGATTTCTTCTTGACTAGCAGGGGATTTCCCGCGCCAGATAATGATGAAGAGCCGGAAGTAAGCCCACGCCGCTATCGCGCTTGTTATTATAACCACTGAAGCAAGAACAGGGCTCACTTGGAGAAGGGCATCAAATATTAGCATCTTACTGAAGAAGACATTTAAAGGCGGGACTCCAACAAGACTAAGCGTTGCTATCCCGAAGAGGGCAGTGGTAAGGGGCATTCCTCTGCCGATTCCAGCGAGGGAATCTAGCTCTGTGCTCCGTGATTTATATATAAAAGTCCCCACGGTGAAGAAGAGGAGCATCTTGGCTATGGCATGGTTTACCATGTGAAAATTTATAGCGAGGAGCGCAAGCTGGGTTCCAGCACCTACCGTCATGAATAGATACCCCATGTGAAGTATTGTAGAGTATGCTATAATTCTTTTCACATCCTTCTGGACGGTCATCATAATTGAACCGAGAAAAGCAGTTGCTGAGCCAAGAATAAAGAAGGTGAGCGAGAGAATCTCAGATGGGAAACCCTGAAAGATTGTATAGATAAACCTCATAAGGGAATATATTCCCACAATTTCAACAAAACCGCTCATAACAGCCCCCACAGGAATTGGCGCCCCCTGATAGGCATCGGGAAGCCAGTAATGGCCTGGAAAAATTGCGCTCTTAATGAGAACCATAGCAATTGTCAGTGCGAAGAAGAATGCCAGCGCCAGTGCTGGATCACCGAAAACCCTGGTAGTAACAGGAAAACTAATTCCGTGGAATTCTGCACTCAGGTTTGCCATGTTAACCGTCCCAAAGGAGGCATAAAGAAATCCAAGGGCAAGAAAGTAGAGGCTTGTAGCCACTGCACCGCTTATGCCATATTTGAAAGCCCCTTCAATAGCCTTGCTCCTGTTCCGATAAAAGCCAACTATTGCATAAGCTGAGGCCCCTATAACCTCCAACATAACAAAGAGGTTGAATGCATCACCTGTCATGAAGGCTCCTATGACTCCTGCCTCAAGACCGAGGAGGAACGTGTAAAAGAAGTCAAGACCATGGGAATTATCAAGGAATCTCATCGAATAAACCCCTGCCATTAGGAATCCGAAAGTTACGGTGAGGATTATATTAGCGGAGAGTCTGTCTACTTCAAAAACTATTCCTATTGGGGCTACCCAGTTTCCAAAGGCGTAGACAAGAGGCGTATTTGAAGAGTAAGTCTTTTCAAAGAGCCACAGGGAGGATAGAAAAGTTGCAGTTAAAGCAATCAAGGCATAGATGAGCACGAACCTCCTCTTCTTTCCTGTTAGGAAGGCTACAGGTGGAAGGAAGAAAGCGAAGCCAAGTGGAATTACCGGAATGAGACCGAGCTCCATTTGAATCACCTCAGTCGAATATCCTCTTGGCGTATTCCTCAAAGTAGGCGATAACCTTCCTCTTAATTTCCTCCTCATCAAGTGTTGAAACGTCAATCCAGTGGACATAAAGCCACTTCCCATCATCGCTTATGTCAATCACTACAGTCCCTGGGGTGTTTGTTATTGAATTGGCAACCAGAACCTTTCCATAGTCACTCTCAACATCAAGGGGTATCCTGATTATCCCAGGATTTGCTTTAAGTGTAAATATCCTCTTGGCAACGTCTATGTGTGTCTTTGTTTCCTCCACGAGAAAATACCGCAGACCGTAGAGTGCTGCGTAGAACCACCGTTTCGGTGAGAAGAGCTTGAGGTCATTTTCTATGAGCCAATGCCCTATTAAGAAGGAAACAATTATAGCAACTATAAAGCCTGTTATCAGATCATATTTACTCACGGATCCCGTGTAGAAAAGATAAACAGCTAGCACCGCAGCAAAGGTTCCCGGAGAGAAGCGTTTTAGAGGATTCATTTACTCTCACCCCCCATTATCTCTGCTATATCTCTTGCATCGACAGTTCCATGCAGCCGGTAGAACTGGATGGCGTAGGAGATTAGGAGGATGTTCATTGCCATTCCTATGACAACTGCTGTTAGAACAAAGGCTTGGGGAATTGGGTCAACTGCCCTTGCTAGGAATTCCTCAAAGGTCACATGTTTCTCATATATCGGCGGGAAAACAGGAAAGACAAAACGGTAACCTATGAGAATTAGAAGCATGTTTATACCGTCCCCCATTATGTTGAGCATGATTATCTTTTTGATCAGGTTTGAACGTGTCACGAGTCCATATATCCCGAGGAGTATTATTGCAAAAAGTGTTACTGTTATATAAAAGATGAAGAAGCTTGCTATCATTCAATTTCCCCCCTTAGTATGACTTTGAATATCCATTCCGAGATTCCAAGGACTAGAAACACCATGAGGAAGCCAAAGGTAACGGCAATGTACTCTCCTACATCAAGATTGAGAAGCCCTGTTTCTCCTGGCAGGAGATTTATTTGGAGAAGCCTTCCATCATAGAGAAATACCGGGGCTATTGCTGTTGCAAGAATTAGAGCCAAGCCGAAGGCATAGGCTGTTATCACATGCCTCAATGTAAGGCCTTTTCTCTCAAGTGTGAATTTAGAAAAAGCTGCAAACAGGAGTAGGGCAGCAACTGCCATTGCCGAGCCACCCTGAAAGCCTCCTCCGGGAGTGAGGTGACCATGGAGAGCTATGGATGCCGAGATGGAAACTATCATTATAACGACAAGTTTTGTTGTAGCTCTTGTTATCAAATCCATATGTCTGTGCGGCTCTCTGCTTTCTAAACTCCTTACTTCTTTCTCCTGTTCTTCAGTCAAGCGAAATATGCTTAAAGCTCCCATTATGGAGAGAAAGAACACAAAGGTTTCAAAAAGTGTGTCGAAACCACGGTAGTTCCAGACTATTGCTGTTACGACTTCTGGGCTGTGGGAGGTTAGGTTGCTGGGAGCAAAAGCATGGCGTAGATAGAATCCCCCGAGTGGTCGTAGCGGATTTTCGGCCATGCCTAGAACATCTTTAACAGTAATTGCATAGGAGATCAAAAGAAAAGCCATGAGAAATGAGATAGCAACAAATACATCCCGCTTCATTCTCCCACCTCATAACGTTCAGTTTTGCTTATCGCGAGGATGACCAGAGCTGTGTATGCCCCAACCGCTATGGCAAGATACGCCAACACTATATCGGGAGCTGCCAAAATGTAGAAGCCGAGAGCAAAGAAAGTTGACTGAACTGAAGACAGAGCAAGAGCCTTGAGGAGGTCATGTTCCTTCATAGCCAGATAACTGAATACAAAACCAAAGGAAACTACTATTGCGAGGATAATCAGGTGAAGCTCTTGCATCTCACACCCTCCTGAAGGTAAACTTGGGTTCCTCCTCTTCTGCTGGCAGTTCTTCGTGCTCTCTAACGAGCTCAGCAACGTCGCTTCTCTTTGGAAGATCCTCTTCAAGCTGGTCAACGATAAGCTTTGGCTTCTTCCCAATTCTTCCAAAATAGACAGCAGAGATTATGGAGTGCGAGCCTGTCGGGGCTATTACTAGGATAAGGATACCAACTGTGAATGCTATCCCAGCCATGAAAAACCTCTGAGAGCCAAGGGGGTGATAGACTAGGGCAACGAGACCAGCGCCAAAAACAGGTAAAGTTGCCCCGCCGATGGTTCCAACCGTTGCTGCGTGGGTTCTCATGTAAAAATCTGGAAAACGGAGAAGGCCTATAGCTGCTATAAGATCGTATATAGCCCCGATGAGTATGGCCATTGAGCCGGTAATGAAAATAATTTCACTTATCATACCTCCACCTCCCCATATAGAACGTATTTTGTATAGTAAATGTCAAGCATAAATGCCCAGAGGGCCAGGATTATGGCACCGCTTGCTAGCATTATGGACTTGAAGTATATTCCAAGGATAACCATGAAGGCAGCCATATCAAATGAAAGACAGTCAACCGCGAGGATTATATCCGCTGTTGTCGGTCCCCTTATGGCTCTTACCCCATAGAGAACAAAGGCAAAGGTGTAGATTACAGCCGCAAAGTAGAGAACCGCATTAAATGCACCGGTTATGTCCACAGCATCACCCCCAGAATCACTATAAGGAGTGCAAAAGCAATTGCAAAACCACTCATGAGCACGTTCATGTCAGGATTCCTCGAAGTGCTCCGCTGGGCTGCCCATCTGATACCCCTGATAATAGGGGAAAATAAAGCTTCATCTAGATGTCTCGTAGGATAGTCGAGGGCATCCTCACAATCCTTGATGAGAGGAATCTCATGCTTGGGGATAACCTTTATTACAGGAAGCACTGTATGGAGATAGAGTTCCTTAGCCCTCCACCTAAGATAACTCTCTGAATCCCTCAGGATATCGCCGATGTTGTAGAATATCAGGAGAAGCTCGCTGACTCTATCTGTTGGAATATTTCCTATCTTCCATCCAGTTAAGATGGCTGTTAAAAGAACGGCTGCCCCTAAACTGACCCCAGAACTGAGGAATAGATGAAAAACAGGATAGACCTCTTCTACAGCGTCCTTCAGCAGGGGAAGAAGCATAAATGGGAACACCGCAAGGACAAAACCTGCAAAAGCTAAAAAACCTGTGGCTGTTCTTATCAGGAAGGGAATTTCGTTTCTCTCAACTTCCCTTTTGCATATCATCCTGTTTATTCTCCTCAGCTGGATTATTGAGGCCAGAGGGAAGAGGCCGAGGAAGCCGATCGTTAGACCCATTGTCCAGAGGTAGATATCCCTCGTCCCAAAGATGGAAGAATAGATCAGCAATCTCGATGTAAAGGAGGCCAGTGGGGGAATAGCAGCCATCGAGAGGGCTGAGAGTATTATGATAAATGCCATCACATGCCCCCTGAGGAGCTTTCTGAGAGAACAGATGTTGGGTTCTTCTCCATAGTGCTCTATCGAGCCAATTCCAAGGAAGAGTGTGCTTTTATAGATTGTCTGATAAAGAGTGTGGAGGAGCGCTCCTAAAAGGGCAAGTGTTCCTACCGGCTGTCCTTTTGTAACCAAGGCAACTCCAAGAGCGAAGTAAGAAACGCCCATGTCCATAATGCTATGGAAAGCAAACTTGCGCTTCAGCCTTATCTCCCTGAAGGAGTAGAGCGTGGAAAAAGCTGAGATCGTTCCGAGGAACGCTATGACATAACCCAGGGTTTTTGGAAAGGGCAACATAAAGAATGCAACCCTGGTGAGAAGATAAAAACCGAGGGTCTCGCCAATTAAAAAAAGCGGCACAAATGCAGAGGGTATTCTCCTGTAAGTGTCAGGAACCCAGGTATGGAATGGGAAAACACCACTTCTAACAAGGGAAGCGGATAGATAGAGGAGAATGGGGAGCCATGTGGCAGTTGGTAGCTTATCGATACTCTCTGAGAGTCCCTCAAATGTCAGATGTTGCATATCTCCTACGGCCGAATATGCAAGGCCGGCCACAATTGTCATAGGAACCATACCAAAGAGCTGGGTATTCCAGAGATATTTCCATGCGCTCCTTTCGGCTTTTTTAATTCCAGAGGTCAGAACTATGATGAAGGTGAAGAAAGCAAAGAGTTCATACGCCAGTGTGAGCCTCTCCAAGTTGTCCGTGAGCAGGAACAGAAGAGCAGAAAATAGAGCACCATTGAAGGCCATGCTTGCGAGTCCTCTGCTCCCCTTAAAGGAGTATGATAGAAGGTAAGCTGAAAGCGTAGAGCCCACCACGGCTAAAACTAGGAGGAAGAGAGAGGAGAATGCATCTATAGTTATGCCTGTCGGAAGGAAGGGCATGACCTCGCCGTGGATGCCATATATGCCCTTCACAGATACAGGAAGGATTAGGAATGAAGCTGTAAATGCAAGTAGGTAGGATAGCTTTTCCCTTCTCAAAAGTCCAGCTAAAGCACCAGAAAAATAGGTGAGTAGAATAAAGTTAATTAGCATCATGGCACCACCCCCACAAAGTTTATCTTTTCGATTAGAGGGTAGGCTAGGTAAGCTGAGATGAGGGTGAGAACAACAAGGATGATCAGGGATGTATCGATCACCCAGTGGGATGATGCTCTCTTATGGCTGGGTTTTCCAAAAACATTTTTCCCAATCCATTTCAGGCTCACCCAGAGAAAGACCACCGAATCTATGAGCACCATAGTCACTGGGAGCCATGCAAGGTGCGTTATTTGGAGGCTCCTGAGGGAAGTTACAAGCTCGGCCTTGCTGAAAGCTATAGCCATAGGAGGCAGTCCGGATAATCCCAAGAGCGCTACACTCCAAGAGAGCGCGTTAAGTGGAAGTATCTCCTTTAACCCGGTTATTTCTCTCAGATCAAGCGTTCCAAGAGAGTAGGTAAAGGTTCCGGCTGTGAGGAAAGCCAACCCTTTGACAAAAGCATGTGCAGTCAGCTGGAACATCGCTGCCCTGAGCCCGATGTTAAAACCCAAAGCGGCAAAGGTCAGACCTGAAAACATTATGCCAGCCTCTGCAATTGTGGAATATGCCAGCAACCTCTTAGCGTCTTTCTGAACAGGATAATTGAGAATAGGAATAATGAGTGTTAGGGATACCATGAGTGCCATGAAGCGGAAAATCCAGATAGGCAAATGGCCGATGAACTGGAGCACCCTGGCAATTAAATAAACACCCATTTCAACCATTGCCGCCCCATGGAGAAAGGCGCTTGCTGGGGTAGGAGCTTCCATGGCATCAGGTATCCAAGAGTAGACTGGAAACTGGGCACTTTTAGTGTAGCCAGCAAAGAGCAGAGCCATAAAGAGCCAGGGCTTTGTCGATTGTGAGACCCTAGAGAGAGAAAAGAGACTGAGATCATGGAGTTGTGTTATGCCTATGTATATAGCAGAGTAGAAGCCTATCATCGCGCCGATGTTGGGAACTATAAAAGCCTTGAATCCTGCTCTCCTTGCTTTCTCCGTGTTGTAATAGCTCACCACTCCCCAACAGGCCAGCCCCATTAACTCGAAAAAGATAAGCAGGCTGAGGAATGTTGAGGAGTAGACAAAGCCTAATGTTGCTCCTTCAAAGAGTGTCATCCATGCATAGAAAAGCCCCCTCCCTTTTCCTCCAGGATGTCCAATGTTCCTCTCACTCATATATTCAACCCCATAGAACATGAAAATGAAGCCTGCAAGTGCCACAACGGTTCCTATTAAAACACTCATCGGATCGATTATTATACCATAGACCTCACCAAGATTTCCGGTCTCCATGTAGGTGATATGGATAAGCTTCCCTCCCTCTCTCAGGAAGAGGTAAACTACGCCGAACTGAGAGATTAGAGCTGTCAGGAAGGATAGGAGCATGATTATATCGGCTTCTCTTTCATCCAGCCCAAAGAGCACTAAGCTACCAATGAGCGGTACTATAAAGACCGTCGTTGCTAGAAGCCCTATCATGGCTCCCCCTCCGGTAACACTAAAAATCTATTAGGTTAAGCTAATATCTCCTTTAAAGTTTTTCGGCGTTTCCCGAAAGATATTTTAACAATTGTCTACTCATAACATTAATACCTGGGTTCTCAAAATCACCAACGGGATAAATGGAGGATAGTGACTCACAGCGGTTCAACTCACCGAGAGCCCTGCTCATGTCTATCTTCAACAGGGATGTATTCAATTGTGCTTATGTATTTTACATAGTTTATGGCATTTTTTGGGTTCAGCATATCTTCAATAAGGTTTTGGAAGTAATTGTCTCTGTCATGGGCGATTTCATAATCAGCCACAACATCTAAGTAGCCGGAGTGAAAATTCTCTGCTTCTTCTTTTGTGTAAAGCTCGGAGGAAACATGATATCCATAATGATTCTCTATGGGATCCCTTATATTCTCGACAAATTGTGCTATTCTGTTCATCTTAACAGGGTCATAAGGCCGGTCTATGATTACCATAACATCTATTTCTGGAAACTCAGGATCCTTTAGGTGTCTGCCATAGAAAATGACGGAGATTATGCTATCACCGTAGAATTTCCTCAGCCTTTGGAGGAGCTCCCTTTTTGCTTCATGCACTCTTGCCATTTCACTCACTCCATAAATTTTAGAGGAAGACCTCAATCGAAGTTTGGCTGGTAGCGGTATTCCACGTGGAGTTTGCTACTAGCATCGAGTTTTTCCATGGCTTTTATTAGAATTTCCCTGTCCTCTTCTGGTAGTTTTTCTATTGGGAGTTTCATCATGTCTTTGGGCTCAATGTTGAAGGTTCTGGCATTTTTTTGGATTCCAAAATTTTCCTTTATGAGTTCAACAGTCCTTTCGCTCAGCTCACCTTCTTCCTCTATAATAAGTAAATCTCCGGCATAGTGGCCTGTTATCCGAGCTGAGTATTCTGGATAGTCCTCATATTTAAAGCGGTAGAGCTTCCACGGCACCTCAAACACCTGCTGTGATCGGATATTTCTTCCTCAGGGCCTCCTCCCATTCATGATATTCCTCATAGAGGCGCCAGAACTCATTTTCAATGAAGCGCATGGCAATGCCAATTCTTGAATCCTTTTCCTTCAGGGAGTATCCTGTAACAAGATCATGGAGTCTCTCTCTGGGATTATCTGACTCGAAAGCCTTTTCAACAAGCCCGATAAAATCATTTAGCACCGCATCACGGTCGTAGTAGCCAATTACCCTTCTGAGTTCCTCTCTCAAACTCAGCCAGTAGCGGAGGGGTACGGGTCTCTCCGGGATTTTGAACATTACTTCATTTTCAGCCTTTTTTTCCTCTCCGGGCGGCAGGGCTATCCAGTACTCACCTTTCATTTTTTTCTCCTTGATACCAAGAAGCTGGGCAATACCGTAAAGTATCTCCTCAGGACTCGGAGGGCAACCTGGGATATACATATCGATGGGCACTATCATCTCTGGTCCACCGCTCCTGAGTCTGTCCCGCCCACGCTGTGGTGAGGTGTTGTAGAGGGCGTAGCTGTTATACCATATGCCTCCACTGCAGGCACAGGTTCCTATTGCTACAACTATTCTCGGCTTGGGAGGCATAGCCTCATAGGATTTTTTGAGAGCTATTCTTGTCTGTCTTGTGAGAGGGCCTGTTATGAAGAGAACATCCGCATGTCTGGGGTTTGGGACGACCTTAACACCGAGCCTTTCAGCGTCGTAGTAGGGACTGAGGACGTCAAGAACTTCAATGTCACATCCATTGCACGAGCCGGCATCAACGTGATAGACCCAAATGGATTTCATTCTGGTCATCACTCCTCACCCCCTTCCCTAGTGTTCAAGAGAATAAAGGTGGAGTAAATATTGCCCTCCGTTTCCCTGAGCTTGACGACGGTTCTACGCATCTTCTCCTCTTGAGTGAGCTTTATTCTGTCTTCAAGGGCATAGAGATGAAATATCTCCCTTGGAAGAATGTTCCTAACATACTCTATCTGTCTTTCTGTGAAGTCAAGATATTCATCGCAGTCCTCACAGTAGGCTAGCTTATGCTCAACGACCTCGACAAGATCCTCCTTGTTGTTTGTTGCTATCTCAAAGCGTGTAGTGGGCTCCATTGCCCCTGTCGGGCAGACCTCGATACAACGGGCACACCTTATGCACCTCGCTGCATTGTACGTGAGCCTTTTGACACCATGCTCTTTATCCCACTCCATTATCAGTGCATCAGGAGGACAGACATTGGCGCAGGCTCCACAACCTATGCACTTCTCTGGATTAATATGTGGTATTCCCCTGTACTCAGGGGGCTTCTCTATGTCAATGAAAGGATAAGGTGTGGTAATTGGGGCCTTCCTGCTGAACCTCTCTGCCTCGAATCGGTCCCATGATTTCAGTTTTTCGCTATAGGGAGGTGCTTCGGCCATTAGAACACCCCCTTATGTTTAATAGAGAGTTCGTTGAATTCCGCCTCAGTGAGCACCTTAACCTTCCTAGTCTTTATATCAACGAACTGGACTCTCTCGGTGCATGAGTAGCAGGGGTCAATGCTCGCTATGATTATCGGTGCATCTGCCACATGATAACCCTTAAGCATCTCAGGAATCGCCGGCAGATTGTTGTAGGTAGGTGCCCTGACCTTCCAGCGGTAGACCTTGTTCTTCTCGCCGGTCATGACATAGTGGACAACCTCACCGCGGTGGGCCTCGGTAAAGCCGAGAGCTTCTTCATATTCCGGCAGGTCTCCAATGGGCACCATTATATTTCCTCCAGGCATCTGATCTATAAGCTGTTCCACTATCCATATGCTTTCAAAAAGCTCATCCATCCTTACAAGAACCCTCGCCAGAACATCCCCTTCCTTGTATACTGGAACCTTGAAGTCAACCTCGTTATAAGCCATAGCTGTTTTAGTTGCTTGGTCAAGCCTGGCGTCTATCTTCCTTCCGCTGGCCCTTGCTGTTGGCCCCAGGACAGAGTATGCCTTGGCAACTTTGTATGGTAGAATCCCCACTCCCTCGGCACGCTTGATGAAAGTGTTTGTGTTTAGGGCTATGTCTAAGAACTTTTTGGTATCCTCGCGTATCTGCCTGACTACTTTGAGAACCTCCTCCTTCCGGTAATCAAGGAGGTCTCTCCTGACGCCACCAACGATATTCATTCCATACTGCTTTCTGTTTCCTGTTAGTCTTTCTACTAACCACATTACAGGTTCACGGATGCGCCAGGCGTGCATAAAGCCTGTATCATATCCCACCAGATGGGCTGCTATTCCAACCCATAGGAGATGGTTGTGAATCCTTTCCAGTTCAAGGAGCAGGGTTCTTATATACCGTGCCCTGTCAGGAATCTCAACATCGGCCAGCCTCTCAACAGCCATGGCATAGCTGACGGAGTGCTGGTAGCCGCAGATGCCGCATATCCTCTCAGCAAGAAAGAGGATCTGGTTGTAGGTGAGCCTTCCCTCACCGGTCTTCTCTATCCCCCTGTGGGAGTAGAAACCACGGTAGTCAACGTCAACTATTTCCTCACCTTTGACGAAGAGCCTGAAGTGAGCCGGCTCTTCAACACCTGCATGAACCGGGCCCATAGGCACAAGCGAAGTATCCTTTGGTGTTGGTCTGTATTCTGTTTTTGGTTCAGTTATAGGAGAGTGTTTGTAATCCATGTCCTTTCTGAGAGGATAAACTCCCTCCGGCCAGTCTTCCGGTAGGATAAGCCTCCTTGGGTCTGGATGGTTAATTGGATTGAATCCGAGCAGGTCTTTTACTTCTCTCTCTATCCATAAGGCTGCCGGAAGTTTTGCAGCGACGCTGGGGAAGCTCGGATCATCAGCTGGCATGTAGGTCTTGAGGAAGACCCAATAATTCCCATCCATATTGAGGGGTTCAACCTGAACGTTTAAGAAGGGTATGAAAGCAAATTTGCCGTTGAGAGGCCTCTCATCGGTTCCAACTGCTGTGGAAAGATGTGTTTCCTTAAATTCCGGGTGATTATGCCACCATAGCACGGCTTCTGGGAGAATTTCACGATCTATAACAAACATGTATTGACCATAGGTCATACGCTTGCATTCCCGTATATGCTCTTTGAATGTTTCGTAAAAGTCTTTTAGACCTTTCCTCTCGGCTAGTATTTTCTCAACATCTGCCTTGGAACAGTGCCCATTCTCACAGGCCTTGCATTCAAACTCAAAGTGAGCTTCCAAATCCCGTGTCGTTACCATATTCACCACCCCATGAATGCCATTGCGAGAATTATAACCCCTGCAAAGAACATCCTCGTATTCATTTTGACAACTTGGTCGACCCTTAGCCTTGCGTTTGTAGCTTCAAGAGCAGCGATTATTGGATATGCAGCCAGAGTTAACAGAAACTGGAGGGCAAGAACCTCCACAGCCTTAATGCTGGTCGCTATCGTTCCAAGCCATGGTAAGACAAGGACACTGATGAAGAACCAGAGGAGGGCGAAGCGTTTGATGTGTATTGCATAATAGAATACTCCGAGAAGCCTGCCGCTGTATTCACTAAGCGGGCCACCTATAACCTCCTGTTCTGCTTCGGCTATATCAAAGGGCACAAAGCCGCTCTCTACGTAAAGGGCATATGCCAGAACCCCATAGGTTAGCACCAAGGAGGGCGTCAGATGGAGGTGTGCGATTATACGTGCTATATTGAGTGAGCCTGCATTGTATGCCATAACTCCGTAGAGGATTGCTATTAGAGGCTCTACTGTAAGGATTATCTGCATCTCTCTGGCTGAGCCAAGATGGCTGAATGCACTCTGCACTGTAAGACCTGCCAGCATCAGGAGTACGCTGACCATCAGGATTACATAGAAGAACACTATAAGGTTGAAGCCAATATTTATGGGAACTATATTCCCATAGGGAAGCAGCAGGGCGGCTGTTATGGAAGAGGCAAGGGCAAGATACGGGGCCCAAGTGAAGAGAGCACTCCTGGTTGACCTAACCGAGGGGAGGCTAAAGAGCTTTTGAAGATCATACCAGGTCTGGCTGAGCGGGGGCCCTCTCCTATACTGAAGCCTAGCCTTAACCCTTCTGGCTATCCCATCAAGGTATGGCGGCAGGAATAGCAGGATAATGATGCCCGCCAGTGAAAATCCGAGCTTTACCACGTCAAATTCCATCCCCATCACCTCACAGTGCCACCAGCAGTCCTACTATAGCTCCAACTATAATGATGGCCAGTACCACAAAAGTTCCGAGCCTTATCCCTGGGAGAACATCTCTAGCTATGTTAAGGAACCTGAGGAGCGGTTTAAATATCTCCTCGTCGATGTAGAGTATCTCCCTTTCGCGCAGGTCTTCGAGGGTCTCTACTTTGGTATAGGGCGTATCTATTATTTTAGTGAAGTAGCTCGCCATCCAGAGATATGCTCTGGTGATATAATGTATTATGAGGGAGCCTATTCCATAGAACCAGTCGCTAAGTCTGTAGAAAGCACCTATTTTCTCCTCGTATTTGAGATAGTAGCCTTCGGCCTCAAGCCGATACTCGTCCCACTCAAGCTCCGTTGAACCGCAGTCCCAAGGTTTTGCTTCTTTACCGAACTCAGGCTTAAAGGCCAAGTAGAAGCCGAAGGCTATCACCCCGAGCACTATGATAAAGAGCACCGGGCTGAATAATACTGAGCTGAAGCCAATTTTGTATATATTCCCATTAACAGGAGTTGCTACTCCATTGTTGATAACAGAGACAGCATTGTTGAGGAATCCTACGAGAAGGAATGGGAAGAGGCCTATGATTAGTGTGAGCGCTGCTAGTATCCACTCACCGAGTTGCATTACTGCGGGTATTTCTCTGACTTCGGAATAACGCTTCATTTCTCCTCCGAACTGACTGCTGTAGAATTTCATAAACGAGGCAAGGGTGGCTGCGCTGATGAAGACCGCCAAGACGGCACCAAGAGCAAGGATATAGCTTTCTGAATAGTAGCCTGAAACATATATGAGCCACTTGCTTATGAAGCCATTAAAAGGCGGGATTCCTGCTATTGCCAGTGAAGAGAAGAGGGTCGCTAAAGCCGTTGCTTTCATTTTTGACCCCAGACCTCCAAGTTCATTAAGGTTAATTGTACCAGTTGCATATTCGACTGCTCCAGCTTCCAAGAAAAGGGAACCCTTGAATATTGCATGATTTACCGCATGGAATATCCCAGCAAACATGCCGAGAGCCCCTACTGCAGTCAGCATTCCTCCCTTGGGAATTAAAACCATGCCGATGCCAATTCCAAGCCATATATAGCCCATCTGACCGATGCTGTGATATGCAAGAAGACGTTTGGAATTGATCTCCTTCAGGGCATAGAGAGTTCCGACAGTGAGTGTCACGATTCCGAGGGATGCTACCAAATAACCAACAGTAATGCTCTGACCTGATATTTGCCAATCAAACCTGAGAAGCCCATAAACTGCTGTTTTTATCATGACTCCACTTAGGAGAGCCGAAACATTGCTCGGTGCTGCGGGATGGGCATCAGGGAGCCAGAAATGGAGGGGAACCACTCCTGCTTTAGCTATGAACACGAGTAACGAGAGTGTATAGAAGACAGCTTTCGTTGAGGGTGGCGCGGTTAGTAGGGCACTTTGAATTGCGGAGTAGCTGAGATTGTGGATGCTTCCTGTAAGAACTGCAGCAAGTCCAAGAAGAAGAAACAGGGGTATGGTATCAGCGAAGTGCATGGTGATATAATATTTGAGACTTGCATCCAGATCCCTCTTCTCCTCCTTCCAGAATATCAGTATGAATGAGCTGAGCGTCATGAGTTCCCATGAGATTACAAAGTACTCCAGATTATCAACGGTGACAACAAGTGCCATCGAAGCTATGAACGTATTGTATGCTATTGCATAGACCCAGCCTTTACCTCTTTGCTCATGATAGTCCATGTAGGCAATGGAGAATAATGCTGAACCGAGGCTCACTATTCCAACTATGAACAGAAACACTGCAGAGAGGCTGTCAACATGAACAGGAATTCCAAAAACGGTTCCCTGCACAGGACCGCTGGTGTAGACCTTGTAGACCTGCCATAGAATCGCAAGAGAACCGAGAAATGCTATAAAGCTTGAAGCTTTAACCGAAGCCCTGTAATCCTTCACGAATCCAATGAGACCACCAATTATGAAGGCACCGAGGACATATTCGAGTATCATCCCCAATCACCTCGCAAAGCCTATCTTCATTACAATGTCCAGCGTTATCCACGGAGCCAGCACACCTATGATTATGAGCACGAGCATCACTGCAACCATCAGCTTGGGTTCTGTTTTTGCTTCTTCAGTCGGTTCATTGAAGAAGAATTCCCTGAACCAGAGCAGAACTACCACTAGGAATATTGCTGCATCTATTAGAACGATCCCCGGGAAGAGCCAGGAAGCTATGCCCTTTGCATGTTTGGTTATCATTATAGTGAAGGCTTTACTGAAAAACATCCCAAGGGGCAGAACTCCCGCAAGTCCGAAAAAGCTGAGGAACCATGCAATACCCGTCCATGGAAGAACCTTTCTGATGCCCCGTATTCTCCCGAGGTCTGTTGTCCCCATGGAGTAAGCAAGGCCACCGACAGATGCAAAGGCAAGGGTTTTGACAACCATATGGTTAACAACCTGATAAACGGCAATCTGAATCCCTGCAACATGACCGAGGAGGGCATAGGCAAGGGTTATATAAGCGACTCCGGCTTGGGCTATAGTGGAGTATGCTATCAGCTTCTTTGCATCGCGCTGGAGCGGATAGTAAATCATCATCAGGAGCATAAGGGCCACAGTTAAACCTCCAAGAACCCAGAAAGTTGAATCATCAGGTTTTGTGAATTGTATAACCCTGAAGAGCATGTAGGGACCGAGAGGAACTATGGATGCCGAGTGAACATATGCGGTAGCTGGCAGTGGCGAGACAGTCGCATCAGGAAGCCATGAGTAAAAGAGCAACTGTGAGCTCATAGCAAATCCCGCAAACATTATGAGAAGCAGAGCTGCATTGTTTTTTGGCATTATGAAGAGAACCTGCTTGCTTCCAAGAATCACTATTGCTCCGAGAATCAGCAGGACTCCAAGATTCAGGACGAGGAATGCCTTAATGGCATCAAGTCTAGCATTTCCATGGAAGTCTACTAAATAGAGCATTCCTATTGCCATCAGCTCAAGGGAGAATGCAAACTGAATCAGGTTGGTGGAATATGTGAATATCATGCTTGCACCTATGAGAAGGCCTAGGAATGCGTAGAATTTTCCTTTTCCTTTCTCAAGCGGGAATGCCCGGTTCTCTTTTGATATGTAGGCAATGGAGTACAGCACAAGGAGAAAAGCGATTAGTATTGAGAAAAGCCCCATCAGAACTGATGCCACGTCAATGTTCAGGCCAAAAACCTCCCCCAGCTTTCCTGTTGAAACATAGGAGTAGTGGTAGAGCTTTTCACTCCCCTCTTGAAAGAAGAGGTAGCAGCCGTAGATGTTGAAGAGGAGTGCAAGGCCCGTTACTATGCTCGCAAAACTATCGGCGGCTTTCCCCTCGAGCTTCCAGATTAAGATGAGCAGAAAGGGGAGTAGAGCAGATACAAGGAAGATGCTTCCGTTCACAGTTCATCACCCCTTGTTTTTAACCTGTTCTTCATGTAAAAAATAAATCAGAGGATTATGTATGCCTTTTCGCCCTCTCCTTTTTCAGCAGAACTTTTCAGGTTAGCCACTATCTTCCCTTCCCTGTTCCAGAGAACTTCGTTTATGTCCCCATACTTGAGAGCTTCAGTTGGACAGGCCGAAACGCATGCTGGAAGAAGACCATCAGCTCTCCTATCAGCACAGAGGTCACATTTGTCCATGATCTTGTTCTCTTCATCGAGCTTTGGAACTCCGAAAGGACATGCCACCGCACACATGAGACAGCCAATGCATTTTAATGGATCAAATGTAACAGCCCCATCTTCATCTTTGAATAGTGCTCCTGTCGGGCAAACATTAACACAGGGGGCTTTTTCGCAGTGTCTGCAGTTGAAAGGAACTGTAAAGAGATCAGGGAACTCAAAGACTCTTATCCTTGCTTCGCCATGGGTCATCTCACAGGCCACTTCACAGGCTTTACAGCCTATACAACGGTTGTAGTCGAGGAAAATCTTTTTCGCCATCTTAACCACCTCATTCCTCCACCTTCTCTACTTTGGCTGCTACAGCCTTTAGCTCGGCCATCTTAGTCTTCTCGTGGATTTCATCCAGTGTCAGGAAATTAATGCTCCAGTGCCATGGCATTGCTATTACCCCCTGCCTGATGTGTTCTGTCACCTCGGCTCTGACGAGAACAGTCCCGCGTCTTGTCTCGACTTTCACAAGGTCTCCTGTCCTTATACCGAGCTTTTTAGCATCCTCAGCATTTATCATGACATACTCCTCAGGCCAACGTTTTTTAAGACTGGCACTTTCAAAGCTCATCGTTCCGGTATGCCAGTGGCCGACGAGCCTGAAGTTGGTGAGCCAGAACGGATACTCCTCGTCTGGAACCTCGGGCGGTTCGCGCCAGCTCACGGGTTGCAGATGGGCTTTTCCGTCCGAAGTCTTGAAGCCCTTCTTGAAGAGAACCCGCGTTCCCTCCCCCGGCTCGCTGCACGGGAAGAAGCATCCCTCCGGGTGCTCGGCGAGGTATTCGGGCGTTGCTCCCTTGAAGGTTGGGATGACGCTGTTTATCTCCCTGAGTATCTCGTCCGGATGGCTGTATTTGAAGTATTCTCCAAGGCCAAGCTCCCTAGCCAGCTCAACTATGATTAGCCAGTCCGGTTTAGCCTCCCCCGGTGCTTCGGCAGCTTTATACGTCCTCTGGACACGCCTCTCAGCGCTTATTGCTGTTCCGGTCTTCTCGAACCAGGCCGCGGCGGGCAGGACTATGTCGGCATACATAGCGGTGTCCGTGAGGAAGATGTCCTGAACAACGAGGAAGTCGAGCTTCTTGAGTTGCTCCCTGACCCAGCTGCTGTTGGGAGCAGACTTGGCTATGTTGCCTCCAACAATATACATCATGCGTATCTTGTTGCCCGTCTCCCTGATCATCGTCGTCAGGTCAAAGCCGACCCAGTCCGGGATCGGGAAGCCCCAGAGCCTCTCAAGCTCCTCTCTGGCAGCTTCGTCCGTAACGAGCTTGCCGGTCGGGAGCTTGTTTGGAGCTATCCCGCTCATTGCCGCACAGAAGCCGCACTGCGCTCCGGGGAAGATGCCACTCC
>WAPO01000194.1 GCA_015520705.1 Thermococcus sp.
CATGTATATCTTCTCATCAAGCCAGAACTTCTGCCACTTGGGCTCAATCTCATTTGGGTCGTAGGTTTTAGGAAGCACGGTCATCACCTTTTAGGTTTTCTGAAGATGGAATACCCTCAGAAGGGAGGCTTAAAAATCTTAGCGAAGGCGGTGCCGAAGCTAAGACTAACCCAAGAACATGAAAAATGCATTCACGGATTGAAATCTGCATAGCGATGGACGATAGGCACCACCGGAGTATAAAGATGAGCAGGAGTTTAAAAATTTTGGGGTCACTTAACGGTGACGAGCCAGTAGCGCCTGTCCATCGGGTCGAGGCGTCTCTTCATGTTGCCGTAGATTCTGACCTCCCTGAAGCACCTCTCCGCCAGAAGCCGCATCTCCCTCGGCGTGTATATGTTGAGCTCGTCGTCAACCATGAAAGCCCTGACGCTCCCATCGGGCTTTATTATCTGAACCAGCCTCTTGAAGTGCAGTTTTTCAGTTGCAGGTTCAATCTCGCGCCAGTCCGTTATGACGAGCCTTTCATCACTCCTTTGCTCGTCCCAGATGATTGGGCCGTCTCTGCCCCCGTAGTGCCATGCAGGGAAGTCAGCAACGAAAACCCCGCCATGTTTGAGAGCCTTCTTTACAGAATTAAATAATTCCATAATTGCAGAATCATCGAAATATGTAATGCTTGAGAAGAACATCGTAACGGCGTCGAACTCCTCCTCAAAATCTATCTCCAGAGCATCGCCCTGCAGGAACTCGATGTTAAGCCCTTCCTTCCTCGCCTTTCCCCGTGCAACGGCCAGCATCTCCTCATGCAGGTCAAGTCCCGTAACGTTATAGCCCCTTCTTGCGAGCTCAAGCGTTGGGATTCCAGTTCCGCAGGCCAAATCAAGGACTCTCTTTACCTCCAGCTCTACGTCCTCCTTGAAAACTTCTTCAATGAAGTCGATCTCTTTCTCAATCCGCTCCGCCCTTCTGCGGTAGATTGAGTCGTAGTATTCGGCCAAAACGGTGTACAGCTCGTGCATGGCATCACCTTTCTATGGAATGACCTTCAGGAATAATAGGCTTTCGCCCGCTATGCCGGAGAGAACTAAAGGTTTAAATTCTCCGGGACATAATAGTTCCGGCGGTCTTTATGAATTTTCCCACTCAGTAAAAAACAGTAAGATAAAAGGGTAAGCTATAGCCTGTAGCCTGTAGAAAAAGCAAGAGTTAGTACTAAATCAATAGCAATGAGGACTCCCAGGACCACCAATGCTGTAGTTGGTTTTCCATATGCATACACTACCAAAGTAGCCGCTAGATAACCCGTCAGTCGTTTGAGGAATGATGTTAACGAGGGGGAATGGTTTTTATGGTATGCACCTATTATGGACCTGGCGTTATTGGCTCGCATTTGTGACCCTCCTCCCCACAACATGGCCCATTGCAGCAGAAACCAGCACATGCTAGCCAGCATGGAACAGACCACGGCCAAGGTATCCACCCACACATAGTAACACATCCGGCCGATGCACATGTTGCCATACAGGTATTACTTGAGCACGGTTCACAGCAGTATGAGGTACATCTTTCAAGAACGTCACAGGATCTGCCATTCCCGCATTCTTGTACACATGAACTTAGAGTCTCAAACCTTCCATTTATCATGAGACCCGTAAGTTTTGTGGTATGGTTTTTGAGGCTAACAACTTCACCTACAATTTTCACTCCTTGCACGGGTTTGGAGAATTCGTAGAGTGCTATCACGTGCTTCTTATCTTTCAAGGGGATTCCCATGGCGAGCATGGTTATTTTCTCCCCCTTGTAATCAATCATGTGCTTTACAACCTTAACGTGAGAGTAGTCCACCTGCCAGGGTTTAGTCAGCTTCCAGAAGTCTCTCGTTGTGGCGAGCTTGAAGAATACGTGGGCTCTAGACCAGTTCTCCTGGGCCTTTCCGATGGGCTTTATAACTGCAAATGGATTCACACAACCCTTAACCTCCGGGTACTTAGGGTAGCTGATCACGTATGCTCCGTACGCTCCAATCAGGAGCAAAACCACAAATATGGCCAGTAACGCACGCTTCCGCATCAACCCCCCCCAACAGAGGTTTTGCATTAAATTATTTTCACTCATCATATATAACACTTTCGCTTGAAAATAAATCGAAATAATAATGTTTTAATTTATTTACTCTTAAGTTTTGTAACTCGGAATCATCACAATTCGACCACCATCGAAACACTCAAAAGACTTTTATATAAAAGCCTCAATACACCAGTGGACAAACTTAAACGGTGGTGACCATGG
>WAPO01000195.1 GCA_015520705.1 Thermococcus sp.
CCTTTATGCTGGATCGCCTTCTTGATTATCTCGACGCTCTCCCGGAAGTAGCCCATGAAGGTCCTCGCCACGAAGGAGGCGTTCATGGCTATGGCCAGCGCAGCCGGGTTGAATGGCTCTTCAAAAACTCCCCAGGGCTGGGTCGGGGTTTTTATCCCCACCATCGTCGTCGGGGACGCCTGCCCCTTGGTGAGGCCGTATATCTGGTTGTCGTGGATGAGGACTGTTATGTTCGGGTTCCTCCTTATCGCATGGAGCAGGTGGTTTCCGCCCTCCGCATACATATCGCCGTCTCCGCCCTCGGCTATGACCGTGAGCTCAGGATTTGCCGCCTTGACGCCCGTCGCTATCGGTATGGCCCTGCCGTGGAGCGTGTGGTAGCCGTTGGCGTTGATGTAGTGGGGCATCTTCGCGGCCTGTCCTATTCCGCTGATTATTGCCACCTCGCTGGGCCTCAGTCCAAGCTCCGCTAAGGCGGAGATTAGGATGTTCCTTATGCCGAAGTTACCGCAGCCGGGGCACCAAGCTACGTCCTCACTTCCCGGCCTCTTTGGCTCGAAGAGCTCCCTTCCGGTGGAAAGCTGAACGTTCATTCTACCACCCCCGTGAGGGCCTCAAAAACCTCTTCCACCGAAAACGGCCTCCCGTCGTACTTCAGAACCCTGTGGTCAGTCTTAACGCCCAGTTCCTTCCAAAGGAGGTCGGCGAACTGACCGGTGATGTTGTTCTCCACAACTATGACCCTCCTGCCCTCGAAGAGCTTCCTCGTTTCGGGGTTGAGCGGATAGACCCAGCTAAAGTGCAAATGAGAAATCTTCTCGCTTCCAAGCTTCTTAAAGGCCTCCTCGACGACGTGGAAAGTCGAACCCCAGCTCACTACCAAGTATTCGGCCTTTTCATTACCGATCAACTTCGGCAGTGGGGCATTTTTCTTTATGGTCTCGAGCTTTCTCATGGCTCTCTTCTCCTGCATCTTTACCGTAAGCCTGGCATCCTCGGTTATGTCGCCCCATTCGTCATGCTCGTTTCCGTTGGCGAGAACCACTTCTTCACCATAACCTGGTATAGCTCTCGGCGAGATTCCATCCTTGGTGAGTTCATATCTCCTGTAGCCGGGCTTCGCCTCAACGATGTGCCTCTCGAACTTCAGCCTTTTTACGTCCGGAGCTGGCAGATTGTAATAGGTGTCCACAAAATACTGATCCGTGAGGATTATCACGGGCACCTGATATCTGTCGGCCAGATTGAAGGCCTCAGCGGTTAGGTAGAAGGCTTCCTCCATGCTCCCCGGGGCGAGGATTATCCTCGGAAAGTCGCCGTGGCCGGCGTGGAGGACGAGGTTCAGGTCGCCCTGCATCGTCCTCGTCGGCAGACCGGTCGCCGGCCCGGGTCTCTGGGCAAGGTGAATTACTATCGGGTTCTCTGCCATTCCAGCTAGACTGAGCGCCTCGCTCATGAGAGCAAAGCCTCCTCCTGAGGTGCTCACCATGGCCCTGGCCCCAGCGTACCACGCCCCCAGTGCCATGTTTATGGCAGAGATTTCATCCTCGACCTGCTCGACGATTATCCCGAACTCTTCAGCGTGCTGGGCCGCGAAGGTGGAAACGCCCGTTGAGGGGCTCATCGGGTAAAAGCTCAGGAAGTTCATTCCTCCTGCAAGGGCGCCTATGCCAACCGCCTCCGTCCCGCTGAGGAGGATTTCCTCCCTGACTTTCTCATCCCTCTCGATTTCCACCTTTATCGTCCCCTCCTCGCAGAGCTTTACCCCTAGGTCATAGCCCTTCTTTGCTGCCTCGATGTTCTTCCCAACAATGTTCTCACCCTTGCTCCCGAAGCGCTTCCTTATGTACCCCTCGATGGCATTAAAGTCGCCGTGGAAAAGGCCTACGATAAGGCCAGCAGCCACAGTGTTCAGATAAAGCTGGTTTCCAACCTCCATGGCAATTTTGGTGAGAGGAATTTCAACAAGGTCGACTTTGTCCAGAAACTCCTCTTCGATGTTTTCGCTTTCCCCCAGAACCACGGTGCTCTCTGAAAATCTATCTCCAATCCAGCTGAGAACACCCTGCTTGAAAGGCACAAGTATGTCAATTCTCTTCACAAATGCTCGGACACGCCTGGAAGAAACGCGTATCTCTGTGGTGTTTATACCTCCCCTAACACGGGACATATACTCCTTGTTTGCATAGATGTGGTGGCCAGACTTCTTTAGGGCGTAGGTGAGGATCCCCTCGACAGTCTGGATTCCCTGCCCGGCGGCACCACCCAGAACTATAGAAACGTCTTCCTTAAACTCAACCATATCACATCACTTCCCGATAAGTTCGACTTTCGACATGATAAGGTTTGTGAATTAGGCTTATATAATTTTCTTTTACAAACCTAATCCAGGGAGAAGGATAAAAGGAAGCAAAGTCTCAGTCCTAGAGTAGGACTTCCAGTTATCAATATCAAACCCCTGCCAGCGATTCAAAGAGCGAGCTCCAGAGCTTGAGCGGCGTCAGCTCCGTCAGCATCAGCAGGCCTAGAGCTATGAGAATAACCCCAAGGGCCACCTCCCACTTCGCCTTTTTTGAACCGCTGAGGGAAAGCTTTCCTGAGAGCAGCTTTCTGTTGATCCACTCACCGAGCTCCTTCGAAGCCGTGAGCAGGTAGACCGTCAGCCCCATGCCGAGCCCGTAGGTTCCCATCACTATAACTCCCTTAAGTGCATCCCCGCTTAGTGCGGCCGTTATTACGGCAAAGCCCACGTAGGGCGCTATACAGCCGAGCCACGTAGCGCCGAGCGCCGAGCCGAGGGCAAAATCGTAGGCAAGGCCTCTTTTGGAGGAGACCCTCTCGGCAGGTGAAAAGCTCAGAACTCTCTCCATGTGACTGCTCACCCTCTCGCTGATGAAGCTCAGGCCTATTACGATGAACCCAACGCCGCCGATGAGGTAAAGCGCTCCCTGTATCCCCGAGGCGTAGTTCCCAAGGCTCCCGACGAGGGCACCGAGAAGGGCGAAGGAAGCCACCATCCCGGCTATTACCGCCTCGACCTTTCTCCTCGCAAATGTCAGGGAAAGGGCACCAACTATAACCGGAAGGACGCAGGGCGAGAAGACGCTAACGATACCGGCTGAGAATATAGGGAGGAGAACTGCGAGGCTGAGGCCACCTGTCCTCTGTGTCCTCTCAGGTCTGGCCGTCTTTGTGCTGCTTATTCTGCTGTTCCCAACCGCCTTTTCAACGAGGAACGCCAGCCCATCCGGGTTGAGGGCACCAACCGCAACTCCCTTCAGCACCATAGTTCCGTTCTCTGCCTTGAAGATGACCATTGTTGGCGTGCCGGGAACGCCGACGCTTATCTCCTCACCGGCCTTTTTCGGTGTATAATAACCGCTGTTACCCGGCTGGATGACTATAACCGGCCCGTCAACACGGTAGCGGAGCGTTGTTATCCCCCTGCCTCTGTAGACATCAACCGCCACCAGAACGAGACCGTTGAGAGCTTTTTCTGCCGTTTGGGTGGGAAAGACGCTTTCTTTCATGTACTGACAGGCGGGACAGCTCTCGGAGTGGTAGAAAATGAAGAAGTACTGACCTTCATGGGACTTAATCAGAGCATTGAGCCCGTTCTCGCTTGAAACTGTATGAAACTTAAGCCCGCCATATGAAACCTCACCACCGGCCGCAAATCCCACAAAGAGCAGAGAGAAGATGAAGATTAAAAGCGCCCTTTTCACACCGTTCACCTGAGATGATTCTGTAATACCGTTAAAAGCCTTTTTTTGAAGCTTTTTTCATCAGAAGGTCACTGGAGCATAAATCTTTTTCAGGTGCTCGGCAATCCTTCTCCCCCGCGTACTTAAATTCAAACATCTCTGAAGTCAAATCTCAAGCTCGTTCTCGACAGGCTGTTTGTGCACCTGGAGGGCTCTCCCAGGCTTACCCGGTTTTTCAATCCCCAAGAGGGAGCACTCATTCCCCTTGCTATGGCTCTTTCTTCGTGGGATGGGAAATCAGACAGCGGGAGATGCTACGCCTCAAATTTGTGTGTTCCGATGATATCTATGAAACCGGAGCAGAAAAACAGTGAGGACTGCACTAATAAAGATAGGGGGTTAAAGTGCTCTGGCCTCGTCCCCAAATCTGTTGAGGCTCACCTTCTCCCACTCAACAACCCCATCCCCGTGGGGAGGCTTTTTCTCCGCTGGGTACCCAACCCCGATTATGCAGAGCACGCGGTAGTTCTCGGGAATCGCCAGAAGCTCCCTCACGTAATCCTCAGCAGTTTTACTTTCATCGTGCATTCTGTTCCTTATCTGCACCCAGAAGGAACTCAGACCGAGATCAAAAGCGGCAAGCTGAATGTGCTCCGCCGCTATGCTTGCATCTTCAATCCAGACGTCGCTCCGGCTTTCGTCAGCCGTTA
>WAPO01000196.1 GCA_015520705.1 Thermococcus sp.
CCCGGGATACAGGTACATCTTCGTAACCGAATATATGCTCGAAACCTTTGGGCCGGAGGAGATTAAGGCTGTGATAGCCCACGAAATAGGACACATTAAGGGGAAGCACCTCTGGATAAACGCCGTGATTGCCATAGGCTGGTTCGCATTCTGGATGGGCTTGGTGTTTCTTTTGGTCAAGCTCAACGTGAATTTTCTCTCTCCGGCAGTGTTCTTTGGTGCTTTCCTCTCGGCTTACATCGTTTACTTCATCTTTATCCAGGGCAGAATATCGATGAGGAACGAGTTTAAGGCTGACGAATACGCGGCGAAGGTTGTAGGAAAGGAGACGGTAATAAAAACTCTCGAAAAGCTCGCCGAGGTGAATCTGACACCGAAAAGAACCGGGAAGCTCTTCAGCTTTTTGAGCCTCCATCCATCAATCGAGGAAAGGATAAGGCATCTGGAAGAGGCCGGTTTATGAGGAGGGCTTCCTTCCGCTAACACTTATCTTAGTCACCTCGGTAGCGCTGAGATGGCCTTCAGGAAGCGCTCAAAACCAGCAGGATACTCCTGAAGAAAGGTTCTTATGCATCATTTCCTAATGAATTTCGGTGGAAAACATGTGCGACATTCTGGTGGTGGCTCCCGATGCCACGGAGGAAAAGGTCACGCTCTTCGCCAAGAACAGCGACCGCGAGCCCAACGAGGCCCAGATTCTGGAGTTCATCCCCCGGATGAAGCGCGAGGAGGAGAAAGTGAAGCTGACCTACGTCGAGTTCCCGCAGGTCAGGGAGACCTACGCCGTCCTTCTCTCCCGCCCCTGGTGGATGTGGGGGGCCGAGATGGGCGTCAATGAGTTCGATGTTGCAATAGGGAACACGGCCGTCTTCACGAAGGTTAAGGTGCCCGAGAAGGGACTTACGGGCATGGATATGATACGCCTCGCACTGGAGAGGACGAAGAGCGCGAAAGAGGCTTTAGAGTTCATAACTGGCCTTGTTGAGCAGGGCCTTCAGGGCGGGAACGGGAGCAAAAGCCACAAGCTCTACTACTTCAGCTCCTTCATAATCGCAGACCCGAAGGAGGCATGGGTTCTCGAAACTGTCGGCAGGGAGTGGGCAGCAAAGAAAATCGAAGGAGTCTATTCAATATCCAACGCCCTCACCATAGAAAGCGACTGGGATATGGCCTCCGAAGGAATCGAGGCCCTCGCGAGGAGGGGCAGCTTTAACTTCGCGAGGCACTTCTCTGACCGCTTTTACACCCACTTCGCCCGCGGCCGTGAGAGGAGGGCCTTCACTTTGGCAAAGCTGCAGGAGAAGGAGGGAGAGATAACTCCCGAATACATGATGGGACTTTTAAGGGCCCACTCCTTCGAGCCATACAGGCCGGAGAGGGGCTCAATGAGGGACATCTGCATGCACTATGGCGGCTTAACGAGGCCGTCCCAGACCGCTTCCTCACAGGTTTCGGAGCTCGGGAAGGGCATCCACTGGTTTACCGGGACATCAAACCCCTGCCTGAGCATATTCAAGCCGGTGACCTTTGAGGGAGGCCTTCCCGAGCTTGGAAAGAAGCCGACCGATAGGTACGACCCTGCCAGTTATTGGTGGCGCTCCGAGGCCTTCCACAGGAAGTTCTTGACCAACTACAGGGCCCATATAGGTTCCTTCACCCGTGAGAGGGATGAACTTCAAAAGGATATAATCCAGAAAAGCCGGGAGATTGAGAGAACTCCGGAAGACCTGCGTGTCCTGACAGAGTGGGCATTCAGAAAAGAGAGGGAGTTCCTCGAAAGATGGGAAAGGCTTATCAGGCCTGGAAGGCTTCCCCTCCTCTACGGGAGGGCATGGAGGAAGGTGAATAAGGAAGCGGGGCTGAATCTTTAGCCCCTCCCGATAGTTTCAGGTCGTGGAAGCTTCCTCATCGTTGTAGAGCTCGTCACCGACTGTAATCTTCTCTTCAAAGCCTTTCGAGCCCTCAAGCGTCTGAATCCTGAACATATAGCTCTTGTACCAGTTGTAACCCGGCTTGACCTTGACCGGGAGGAGCTTCCATGCTCTGGTTTCCTCCTCATAACCCCAGTTGACATACTCGTTGAAGTTTCTGATTATATCTGTCACCGCAACGCCAAACTCGTTAATGAGGACTTTCTGTATCTCACGCCACTTGTCGAGGGAGCTCTCGCGCCTCGTTATTCCGAAGTAGCCAGCGCAGCCCGGTCCTTTCAGCGTTGCTATTCCCCTTCCGACAAAGGCCCTTATTGCATCGACGGTCTCGGGCGGGTCTGTGATGAACGTGTCGAACTTGTGGAGAGCGTACTCAGGGAGCGGCTCCCTTAGATCAAAGGTGAACATCTCGATGTTTTCATAGCTGAGCTCTTCAGCTGTCTTTTCTATGAACTTAACGAGCCTCTCATCAATATCGAGGACGGCTATCCTCTTCGGCAGGCCTGAGAGCATTAAAGCTATACTCGTTAAATCGTCATCGCCCAGAACAAAGACCTCCTTGTTCTCGAGGTCTCCCCTCGTGTGCATGAGGGCTATTCTGGCGACTGTTGTTTCCGGAGTAACGTAGGCCTGGTCGAAATCGTGCTTCGGCTGCGGACGCTCTTTAACTATCTCCCTGAACTGCTCGAGTAGGTCACTGAATGCATCGAGTTCAACGGTCTTGCCCTCGCAGTGGGAGCATGTATAGTCCTTCCGCTCCCCTATCCCATACTTTTCCACCAGCTGTTTTCCACTCTGTGTGAGAACCACGTTTGAACCCTCAAAGGCCACATATCCCATCTCGTGCAGGGCCGTTATAACCGCAACGACGAGCGGAAGGGGTTCTTCACTGAGATCAACTATGCGCCATACATCACTGCTTGCCTGCACAGCGCTCAGAACATTCTCAACGGTTCTCTCATAAACGGGAATACTAGTCTTCTCTCTGACCTTTTCCACAATCTCCCTCATCTCAAGCACCTCCAGAAAGATTCCAGTTCGTGGACGGGGTTAAGGTGGGCCGCTTTTAAGGTTTTTCCCAGGAATGCAAAAAAGTTTTTTGCTTCTTCATCCTGAAATTTTATGGGTGTGTGAGATGGCATATTTCCTCATCGCAGTGGCTACCAAAAGGAACCTTCAGCTCTGCACCGAATGGAAGATGGCGGGGTTTACCTCAAGTGTGAACGGATACTGGGCGTTCGTCGATATTGACAGAGGCGATTACGTTTCGTTCTTACATGGAGCGAGGGTTTACAACCTCTACAGAGTTGCTAGGAAGATTGCCTTGGAGAACGCCGAGCATATTGGGCCGTGGGAACCGATTCATTTCGGCTCCGGAAAAGTCTATCATTTCCCCTTCAGGCTGCTCCTCAGGCCGGTTAGAGGTTTTGAGGAGTCCATGATACGACCCGAGTTCCTTTACATTGCCGAGAATCTCCTCCTTAGAGGAGGCTATCGGAAAACCCACTTCCAAGCCGATGAAATAACACTGTACAACGTTTCACAGATGGGAATTCCGAGTAAAGGGGAACCTCCCAAAATCGCTGGATGGGCAGAATTCACCCCGAAGATAGCCCTCAACCCAAAGTCAGTTAAACCTCCTATGGTTTATCCCTTTAATGAAGCTATACTCCAGTCATTGGTGCGCAAAAGCCTTGAGGGGAGCGCTTTCCTCGGCGAACTCTTGGAGAGTTTTGAAGTATCTGGAAAGCCCGGTGATTTTGAAATCCTCGGGGAAAAGGCTCTTTCAACAGGTCACGTGGATCTTCTCATAAAGCCCAGACACCCAGTTGGTTTTTCACCAAAAATAGTAGTTGAGGTTAAGAAGGCATCTGCGGGGAAGAGGGAAGCGGAACAGCTTAAGGGGTATATCTCAGAACTCGGAGATGAATGCGTTGGCGGTGTTCTTGTGGCGGAATCCTTCAGAAGGAACCTAAAAATAGATGATTCAATAAAGCTGGTGAGGTATAGTCTTAAGAACATCTCCTCCGATGATCTGTACACTCCAGAGGAACTAATGGAGAATCTGAAGTTCGAGCTGATTTCATGACACGCGACAGAATCCGGAGGTTCAGGCAATGATATCCCCAGTTGGAGACGACTTCGTCAAGAGGTACCGCCTTGAGTATAACCTCGAAGCCCTTGAGAGGGTTAAGGCTGAGCTCGGAAAAAAGACATATGAAAGGCTGAAAGCTCTCCTTGAGTACAGACTCAGCGGGAAGGACTTTGATAGGAGCCCTGTTGGTGAGAAGATAGCCCTTGCGTTCTCTATGGGGAGTGACAGCACGGCTACGCTGAAAATCCTCCGCTGGGCCGGATTCGACGTCCTCCCGGTCATGGTGAAGCTTCCCCAGATAAGGGATGTCGTTCTGTTGCGGGCTCAGAGCTATGGAGCCGTCTTTGTTGAGATTCCTGCATATATGGAGAGAATCAGCGCCCAGATACAGAAAGGAGCTCCGATATGCGGGATATGCCACTCCATGATAATGGACGCGGTTGAAGGCTATGCCAGAGACAGCGGAATAAAAATAGTTGCCTCCGGAGACCTGCTGAGCTCAGGTTTAATCTCGATCTACAAAAAGAGCGACCTCATAACCCTCAACCTCCCGGCGTTTCTCGCCATGGACAAGAGGGAAGCCATCTCGGTTCTCGGGAGAAAATATGCCCTAGGCTTTGGCTGTCCCCTGTGGAGGGCCGCTGCCAGAAACGCACCTGTGCTCAAGCGATTCGCAATTCAGAGGGTTCTGAGGGAGCTCCGCGCCCGGGCGATTGATGATGAAATCGCACGGACTTTGATTTACGACATTCTACAGAAATGACCCAAAAGGTTTAAATGTGGTGCTTTGAACTGGATTTAGGTGAGAGACATGGTGAAAGAGGTGGAAGTACTTGAAAAACTCAGTGAAATTCTCGATGATGACGCTATAAAGGCGGTTGAGGTTAAGGATGATGGAACATTGTTCCTCGAGCTCAGCCAGGAGATAGATGATGCAACACTGATAAAACTCCATCAGGAGCTGGGGAAGATTGAGGGCATCAAAAACATCGAAATTAAACTCCCGAAGGCAAAAAAAGAAGCTTCAGGCGACATTCAGCTGAACAGGGAGATTATACTTGAAAAGCTCAAGGAGGTCATAGACCCTGAGATTGGCGTGGATGTTGTGAATCTCGGCCTGATTTATGAACTTGAGATAAAACCGGACAATGTTGTTTATGTCAAGATGACAATGACAACCCCGGGCTGTCCCCTGACGATGTGGATTCTCCGGGCTGTTGAAGACAAGATTCTCGAAATACCCGGTGTTAAGGACGCTGAAATAGAGCTAACGTTCGATCCTCCGTGGACGCCGGACATGATAAGCGAGGAATACAAAAAAAGGCTGGGTCTTTATTAACCTCCCGGATTTCCCCCTTTTACCCGGCTATAGCTAATTCTGTAATAAAATGTTCATCAGCGTCCCTTATCTGTTTATTTTAACACCTCTCCACACCCGGCTTCAGCGAAAGGTTTATATTACTCCCGTTTTAACTATCCTTGGTGATGTTCCATGGCCTGGAAGGTTACGGTTGATCAGGATGTTTGTATAGGAGACGCTATCTGCGCCAGCCTCTGCCCCGATGTCTTCGAGATGAACGACGAGGGCAAGAGCCAGGTTATCGTTGAGGTCGTCGGTGATGACCTCATAGACTGCGCCAGGGAAGCCGCTGAGGCCTGCCCGGTTAGCTGTATCTACATCGAAGAGGCCTGAAGCCTCTTTTTCTTACTTTCATTTCTCCATCTAAGATTTTCTATTCAAGAGCAAGTCCAAACTTCCTCGCCTGCTCTAGAACATATTCCCTTATCTCCCTCGCCTTTGGCAGCTCAGCGACTATCTCACCATTCTCAATGAGCGGCTTTAGGAGAGGCTCAACCTTCTCCCCACAGACTGGACATCTCTCCAGCTTTTTATCCGCTGGAACTCTATGGTAATGCCCCTTCTCACAGCGGTATATCTGCTTCCTCCCACTGAGCTTTCCGCGCTTTGTTATCGGCTTTCCTTCAATTTCCACGATGTCGAGGGAAAAATCTACCGGCTTTGCGCTCGCTATGCTCCCACCTACGCCGAAGGCGTCCGCGACATCCGCCAGCTCCCTGAGGCTCTCCTCGTCCAGTCCCCCGCTGAGGAAAATCTTGACATGACTGTAGCCCCTCAAATCCAGCTCCCAGCGCACCTCCTCAACTATGCGCTTGAAGTTCCCCCTCCTCGAGCTCGGTGTGTCGAGCCTTACCGCGTTGAGCCTTTCTCCAAGTGCTTCAGCCGCCATCAGGGCCTCGAACTTCTCATCGCACAGTGTATCGACCAGCGCAGTTCTTGGAACTTCCGGAGGCATCACCTCGTCGTAGTACTTCCATGCCTTCACCTGATCCCCAATCACCAGAATGAGAGCGTGGGGCATGGTTCCAACGGGCTTTTCACCCATCATCTCCGCTCCGAGGACACCGGAGACGCCGTCGCAGCCGCCTATTAATGCAGAGCGGTCAACCATTGGGGCTATCGCCGGGTGCATGTGCCTTATTCCAAAGGAATAAACAGGCTTGAACTTTGCCGCTATCTTGGTTCTAAGTGCGGCCGTCGCTATGCCGCTCGCCTGGCTGAGCATTCCGAGTAAGGCAGTCTCATAGATCCCGAACTCTTTATAGTAGCCCTCAATCTGAAGAACTGGTTCGTAGGGGTGGAATATTGTTCCTTCCGGCATAGCGTAGATGTTGACGGGCATTCCCTCGAATAGCCTTGCCACCTCCTCAACGCCAGCGAGAACGCCCCACTTCCATCCCTTTGGCAGGGAAGTTGTTGAAACGTCAGCCAGAACCTTCCTGTGTATCCCCTTTTCCTCCAGTATCTTCTTCGTCCTGATAAAATACACATCGGTAGTCTTTCCCGCTTTTATATCATCCTCATGGGCAATGTAGAAGTCCTTCATCCTTATCACCTAGAATAACCTTGTTCCCCAACGATTTAAGCTTTCCTGGGAAAAGCTTATATGGATAAAAACCGACCGGTCGGTATGTAAAGCGCATAAAGGAAGTGAGAATTGTGAGGCTCTGTATAGTCTACGAAACAAGGAGAGGCTCAACAGAGAGAGTCGCAAGGGAGATGGCTCACGCTGCTGGAGATGAAGCTGATGTAGCCCTATTCCGGGCCTCACAGGGGCCTGATATCGGGAACTTCGACCTCGTCATTGTGGGTTCTCCAATATACTATGAGCGACCTCTCGGAGGTGTCATCGAGTTTATCCGCTCGAACAACGGCCTCAAGGGAAAGAGCGTTGCCCTCTTCATACTCTGCATCGCGGATAAGTTCGGGAGGTTCGGGAAGGCATACAGTGAAAGAAGGTATATGCGCCTTATAGAGGAACACATCAGGGGAGGGATAATAGCACGGAAGGTCTTCAACGGCTGGATTATGAAAGAAGACCCCGAAACGCTGGAGGAAGCCCGAAGATGGGTCAAGCGTGTCTTAAAGACGTATAGGGATGGTGGTATCATTGAAGGAGTTGAACACTAGGGATAAAATCCTCAGGGCCGCCACAGAACTTTTCAGCGAGAAGCCCTACCATGAGACCTCCGTTGGCGAGATAGCGAAGAGAGCCGGCGTCTCAAAGGGTGCCCTCTTCCATTATTTTCCGAGCAAATATGAGCTCGCCAGACAGGTTCTTCTTGGAATCCTGGACGCGTGGCTGAAGCGTCTCAACGAAAGATTGAAAAACCTCACGGGCGATGCCAAGATTAGGGCAGTTGTGGATGCACTCTTTGAACTGATAACCGAAAGCCCCAAGCTCTCGCGCTTCTTTCTTGAGGTCTACGAGGAGAGCCTCAGGCTCGGAAGGGGCGCTGACTGGGACGAGTTTTACGGGAGATATCTCGGTTCCGTTTCGGAGATTCTCAAAAATGCCGGAGTGGCAAACCCCGAGAGGAAGACAGTGCTCCTCGGAGCACTCGTGGATGGTCTGGCCCTCCATCACCTGCTCTCAGGAGGAAGGCTCTTCAATGTGGAGGACATGAAGGAGGAGGTTTTTAGAATTCTCAAGGGGTGAGGGTATGGAAAAAAGTGTCGGTGAGCTCATCTCCCTCCGCGGGAGGAGAGCCCTTATAACAGGTGCCGCTTCGGGAATAGGAAGAGCCACAGCGCTCCGCTTCGCCGAGGCTGGGGCGGATTTGGAGCTGGCGGACATCAACGAGTCCGGCCTCATGGAAACGAAGAGGCTTGCAGAGAAGTTTGAAGTTGAGGCCAACGTTCACCGCGTTGACCTCTCGCGGAAGGCCGAGATAGACTCCCTCTGGGAGGCCCTGAAGAACAGGGAGCCGGATATACTCATAAACAATGCAGGCGTCTACTGGTTTAAGGACTTCACTGAGGTTGATGAAAGCTTCTACGGGAAGGTCATGGCGATAAACCTGCACTCAGTCTTCTGGATGTGCCAGCACTTCGTTGAGAGGAGGAAGGATAAAGGCGGTGTCATCATAAACGTTAGCTCAATAGAGGCCTTCCTGCCCTTCGCGAAGGGCTTAGTCCATTATGATGCAGCGAAGCTCGGCGTCGTTGCTCTAACGAGGGCGATAGCGAGGGAATACGGGAGGAAGATAAGGGCTAACGTTGTCGTGCCGGGAGGCATAGAGACGGAAGGCGTGAAGAAGCTCAAGAAGGAGGCGATAATGAAGTTCGACACTGAAAAGATAGGCATCTCCTTCCACTTCAATGCGAGGCTTCCCACGGGGCGCTTTGGAAAGCCGGATGAAGTGGCCCGTGTCATGCTCTTCCTTGCCAGCGACATGGCCAGCTACGTTAACGGAGCCGTAATTCCTGTTGATGGCGGTTTTCTCTCAACGTAGCTCAAAGGGCACCTCTGCTTCCTCTCCCCTCTCGATTTTGTGGAGCTCCTTCCTGTAGGCCTCAAGCGGTCTGTCCTCTTTTTTCAGAAAGCGTGCAAATGTCAGGGGCTCCTTTTCAAGCTCCTCGAAGAATTTGGGATAGCGTTTGTCCCTGATCAGATGGTGGTCGAGGACTATCTGAGCGTCTGTTTCTCTGATAATCCTGTTGAGGTTGTCCAGTCCGGTTTTCCATGCATCCTTAACGCGGTAGCCCTCAAGATACGTGGGAGGGCCGTCGCCTATTACCAAATCCGGAACCTGCTCGATTATCCATTCAGCTGAGGCTTTATTTAGAAACTGGGTGTCGCTTGCGTGGATTATTCTTTTAGTGCCGTCATCTATCATCACCATGATTACAAAGCCGAGCTTCGAGCCTTCCCTTCCGTGAGGAAAGGCGGGAGAGAACTCCACTATGAAGTCGCCGAAGTCAAAGAATCTGCCATCGGCGTATTCGATTTTCTTCGCTATTGGCTCAGCATTTTTAAGGAATGCCCATGCTCTCTTTCTCTGGCTGAAATTTATGTTCTCCTTCGGGTGCTTGATTAGGAGAAGCTTTCCAGCGTAGATTTCCTTTGCACGATCCCTGCTGGAGCTCTCGTAGAGCCCTTCAAAAAAAGGCGTGTGGTGGTCGTAGTGATAGTGAGAAATCGTTATTATGTGGGCTTTTTCAGCGTAGGCTTGGATTTTCTCCCTCATCTGCTGGAGGGCTTCAAGCTCCGCTCTTGCAGGGGGCAGGGAATAGCGTTTGGGCCCCAGCGCCACGCCGGGGTCTATGAGGATTCCCTTTCCGCCTACCCGTATGAAAACCGCCAGACTCCTCACTCCCAGACTTTCGGAGGCTATGGGAACTATCTCCATGATACCGGATATGTGTTTGCCCTTAAAATTTTAACTTTGGCACTCCATAATGCGCTTCCAGAAGGGGTTGTTCCTGACAATCACCCACCATCTCCTGAGCTCCCTCCGCTCCTCCCTGTAATCCGGATGGAAGCGCCCCACGATGTTCCAGAATGTCCTGCTGTGGTTCATTTCAATCAGATGTGTGAGCTCATGGAGGACGAGGTATTCGAGCAGCTTTTCAGGGAGCGAAACCGCCATGAGGCTGAAGCTCAGGTTGCCCTTTGAGGAACAGCTTCCCCATCTGCCCCTGCTTTTTCTTATAAAAACTCTGTTGGGAGTCCTGCCGATTAATGGCGAATATCTGGCAATGATGGAAGAAATCTCCTTCCTGAGGGTTCTCCTGAGGAAAAGTTCAAAGCAGGGATAGCTTTGGTAGCACAGCACGTTTCCGCATATCCCCGTTTTGCTGCTCTTCTCGACGTCGTAGAACCTCCCGAACAGGGGAAATTTTTCAAAGGTCTCCTGTGGAATCTCTTCAAAGACCGCGAGTTTTTCCAGAATCCAGCTCTTCTTATTCCTGATAAAGTCCTCGACGTCTTCCGTCGGCGAGACAATACGGAGATAGCCCTCAGGCATCACATAAATCCTCAGGTATTTCACGGGCCGTCTGACCAGCTCGTATCTAACCTCCCTGCCGTCCAGATTTATGCTCGGCATCCCTTTTTCTCCGGGTTTCATATAAAAAGCTCGTCCATAACCCTTTTAAGGTTCATCCATCAGGTGCTCCAGTATATGTTATTTTCTTCTCTCAAATCAGGTGTGTTCAGGTGTGTACTAAAATACGTGGCCAGCCTAATTATGGGGTATCATCTCCATGCCATAAACCGCAAGATTCGAAACATGGAACTTAGTGTGTAGATATTCTTTTAGCTTTGCTTGGAATATTTCACTTTTCGCCACGATCCGCCTTTCTTGCTATCTCCCTGTATTCCTCTCCCTTCACGTACCTTCCCGAGACCGTGATGAACCTCTTCGGCTTGATAATGTTCGGGTACTTTCTCACGTTCTTCAGCTTAACCACCATCCAGGGCCTCCGCCTCTTTCCGCGGGAGTGCCACCTCTGGCGCTCTTTTTCATATTCTCTGAGTTCTTTAGCTGTCAGGAAAAGCTCGTCCTTGTACTTCCTGATGATCTCCTCAACGCTGGTGAAGTGCTCGACGCTCTCAATCTCAGCTTCACCATACCATCCCTGATATTCACGGGAAGCGTAGAATATTATCTTCATATTGGGAACAGCCCTAAGCGTAGCGGGCTTAACGAAGACTGTCTTGCCTTCTTCAAGAATTCTGTCCAAAAACTGTTTCGGGACAGGAAATGTGACTCCAACAATTTCCTTCTCCATGTCAAGTCACCTCCAGATTACTTTGCATTTCCTTTTATTTCTTTTTCCAAATAAAAGAAAAATTTAAGAGGTCTCACCTTTCCCTGGCATAAACAGCAATCCCGCAACGATATGTGGCTTTGTGCCTTTCAGTCCCCTCTTCTTGGCCTCTTCCTGCAGAATTTTGCGACGGGTAGCGATGCCAAAACGGTCTATCAGTTCCTTGCAAAGCTCGATTATTTCTTCCGTGCGGGTGTTTCTGTGGATTTTTGCCTTCAGCAGTGCATCTTTAAACGGCTCATGGTTTAGGTAGCCCCACTGAACCAGATCCACCAATTTTGAAAGCACTTCTCTCTCACCGGGTTTTTTAG
>WAPO01000197.1 GCA_015520705.1 Thermococcus sp.
CTCGTATGTGGCGAATCTCTGAACCATCTGCTTCCTCAAGTCACCGTAGGGCATCGGGTGCCTGATTGCGACGACCCTGTAGCCCATCTCCTGAAGAAGCTGGGCAACCTTTCTGCTCGTCTGGCTCTTTCCGCAGCCTGTTCTGACGGCTGTGACAGCAACAACGGGCTTTGTGCTCTTTATCATGGTGCTCTTCGGGCCGAGGAGCCAGAAATCGGCACCAACGGAGTGGGCCCTCGAAGCAAGGTGCATGACGTGCTCGTGAGGAACATCCGAGTAAGCGAAAACAACGATGTCTATGTCGTGCTCCTTGATTATCTTCTCAAGGTCGTCCTCGCTCCATATCGGGATTCCGTTCGGGTAGAGCTCGCCAGCAAGCTCGGGCGGATAAATCCTCCCCTCGATGTCCGGGATCTGCGTGGCTGTGAATGCAACGACCTCATAATCCGGGTTGTCCCTGAAGAATGTGTTGAAGTTGTGGAAGTCCCTTCCGGCGGCCCCGAGAATTACAACCCTTCTTCTCTTCCTTTCAGCCATTTAAATCACCTCAAAAGTTTTAGTCAGGCACTAATTCCTTGTTCTTGTCGTTTATAACGGTTTTTGTTAAAAAAAGAAAGGTATCAGTGAGCTTCCTTCGGGAAAAGTTTTATAAATCTGAAAAAGCTTCAAGTTTTCTCAGAGAATTTTCTCCCGGTTTTACCCGGGGAATGAATAAGGGGATGCAGATGATGGAGGAAGTGAGGACTCATACCGCCCTTCACATCCTGAAAGGTGCTGTGGTTAAGGTTCTTGGCGAAAGGGCAAAGTGGACGGCCAGCGTCTACTGGTCTGGAAATCACGGAAGACTAACTGTTCAGTTTGACAGGAAGCCCACGCAGGAGGAGATAGAGGAGATTGAAAGGCTGGCGAATGAGAAAGTCCAGGAAAACGCTCCTGTAGAAGTTTATGAGCTTTCCAGAGATGCAGCTGAGGAAAGATTCGGCGAGGATATGTATGACCTCTTCCCGGTTCCGCCTGAGGTCAAGACGCTCAGGGTCGTCGTTATCGAGGGCTGGAATGTAAATGCATGCAACAAGGAGCACACGAAAACGACGGGTGAGGTAGGGGAGATAAAAATCAGAAAGGTGCGCTTCAGGAGGAGTAAAAATCTGCTGGAGATAAGCTTTGACGTTCTGAATTGATCACTCGCTCACCCACAGCGCCCCGGCCATGCCGAAGTATGTTGGGCAGGCATATGCACTCCTCACGAGCTTCACAGGAACTTTCCTCATCACACCGAGCATTACGAGCATCTGCCAGTAGCTGTCAGGTAGAGCCCTTCTTATCAGCTCTTCTGGAATATTTAGGAGCTCTTCAAGGCGGTTCCCGTTTATCAGCTTCATGATGAGGCGGTCGTACTCCCTGCTCTCCGGAGCATAGCCGTAGGGGCCATCTTCACTGTGCCCGTGGCCATGATCAGCGCTCGCTATGAATGCCACCTTTTTTTCGCTTTTTTCGAGAACTTCCCCCAGAACCTCCCCGAACCTGACCAGCGTTTCTCTCGGCAGGTCTCTCGCCGGCGTTAGGATGACGAGAGGCTTTCTCTGGAGGAAGTGGAGGGGAATCAGTTCGCCCCATGTGAGCGGGAAGCGGGAATATTCGCCGCCCAGCGAGGCGAAGTTTATATCCACAACCGGCAGGCCTGCATTTTTGGTTGCTCTGTATATCTCCCCGGCCAGCTCTCTGTCAGTCTCATATTCTCCTGGAAGTTCCACATTTTCAAAACCGAGCCATGAGACTAGGTGTTCTGCCATGATAACTCCGAGATGGTCGCTCATGCGAATGCTGTGAGGACTTATAAGGACGTGTGCGTTAGCATCTGAGAAGGTTTCTCCGATTTCCTTCAGGAGTTCAGCCAGCTTTTTTGTTTCTTCATCCGGAGGATTCAAAACGGGATTTCCATGGGGCATCAACCCTATTCCAGCGAGCATTTCAACCACCCAGACATTTCTCAAGGCTCTCCAGAGGGCATTCAGCGGTTTTGCCTGTTTCCGCATGGCTTAGGGTCTTCAATCCCGAGCCCGTCAGTATTGAGACGACCTTTGAGCCCTCCGGAAGCTCAAGCCTCTTCAGTGCGGCTATTCCTGCTGCGCTCGCGGGCTGAACGAAAAGGCCCTCCTCGCTGAGCTCCCTCTGAGCTTCCAGAATCTCCCCATCGCTAACAGCCACGCACTTCCAGCCGAACTCTCTGAGAAGCTTTAGAAGAGCGTTCCCGCTCGGCGGATATGGGTTGGCTATTGCCTTTGCCACGGTTTTCGGGTTCTCGAAGCGCTCGATTTTTTCTTTCCCCTCCTTGAAGGCCCGGCATATTGGAGAACATCCTTCCGCCTGAACCGCCACGAGCATTGGAAGTTCATCAATAAGCCCGCTCTCCTTCAGCTCGATGAAGCCCTTGGCAATGCCCCGGAAAAGGCCGCCCGAGCTTGTGGGGATTAAAATGCAGTCCGGCGTTAGCTCTTCGGCTATCTCGAAGGCTATTCCCTTGTAGCCCTCTATCCTGAAGGGATTGTCCGAGTTGATGAAATAGATGCCGAGCCTTTCACCGAGCCTTAAACTCTCGAAGTATAGCCTTCCGTAGTCTCCTTTCACCCTTACGACGCTGGCTCCGTAAACAGAGACCGCCTTCAGCTTTTCGTCGCTCGCGCTTTCGGAGACGAGGATTTTGGCCTTCAGTCCGGCCCGGGATGCATAGGCCGCAACGCTGGCCGCCATGTTGCCCGTTGAGACAGTTCCGACGGCTTTATAGCCGAATTTCAGGGCGGCGGTGATTCCCAGAAAAGTTCCTCTGTCCTTGAAGCTCCATGTTGGGTTTGCGGTTTCGTTTTTGAAGTAGAGCTCCAGCCCCAGTTCTCTTCCGAGCTTCCTGCTCTTTATGAGGGGTGTATCTCCTTCACCGAGGCTCAGATCCAAATCAGGCTCGATAGGCCAGAAGTCCCAGAAACGCTCCCAGACATTCTTCCCTATGTATGGCTCACCCTTGAAAAGTTTGAACTCAAGGGGTTCGCCGCAGCCGCATCTCATCCTTTTCATATCCCTGTATTCTCTCCCGCAGACCGGGCATCTCAGCATTTTAAATCCTCCTCACAGCTTTCAGAAGGACGTAGTTTCCCCTGAGAGAAACTATCACACGGGCATATCCGTTTTCCCTGGAGAGGTTCAGCAGGAGGCGGTAGAACCTTCCCGCAGCCTTTTCATCGGAGAAGGCAACCTTCCAGAGGAGGAGCTCGTGGGTGAGGTTTCGGGCAAAAATCAGCTTGTCCCCCCTCCATGCTGAGGCTGTCATCATGGCCGTCCGGTTGTCGTAGCCGTGGCTCCAGAAAAGCAGATACACGTAGAACGCCCCCATCCTGTCCTCGTGAATGGGGGTGAAGCCTTCGGGGATGTTCAGGGTGACGTTGACAGGCCTGAAACCTTCAAGGTAAAGCTGGGGGTGCATTATTTCGAGGGAGGAATCCGGCAGTTTTTTATACGCCCTGTTCACGAGGCTCCAGTTCCCCTTCTCATAGAGATACCTGACAAAAGGATCGCCGAAGACGTAGGGGAATATCCCCATGTCTATTATGGGGTCTCTTGTGTACAGGCTCCTTATTTTGTAGATTGGAATTCTGTTCTCCCTGCAGAAGAGATCCGCCACGAGGTCGGCGTCTCCCTCCACTAAAGCCCTTATCGCAAGCGTCTGGTCAAGAGTTGGGCCGTCGTAGGGTGCGTTGAACCACTGCTTCTGGAGAACATGCACGAGCTCATGGGCTATTGTTCTCTCGGCCACTGCCGGACTTCCGAGAAAGTTCTCCCTGATGATGTATATCCTGTCCCCAATTGTCGCTGCTATCCAGCCGGCCGCCTGCTCCTTCTTTGTCTTGATGAGGCTGTAGTTTTCGGGTATCAGGAGGGTCATCTTGTATATTGCCTCCTTCATCTTCAGCTCGCTCAGGTCAGGGTTTGATGACCTCCACATCTGGAGCGCCTGAGCCCTCGTTATCACAGTAATCCTGGGCTCCTCTTTGAATGTCAGGTTTCTGATGCTCTGATCCTCTTTTATTATGACCTGAACCTGCTTCAGAACAGTATCGCTCTCGCTGACCTGCGCCGGGCTGTAGAGCATCAGAATGATGAGGAGAACGAGCGCAAGGGCGAGGAGCTTCTTCATATCACTCACAAAAAAAGTTGGAACCAGAAGTTAAAAGGACTTTGGTTCACTCGTTAAACTTAACGAACTCCTCTTTCATGCCGTCCTTTGTTATCGTCATGACCTGAACCTTTCTTTCACCTGTATAAACGTCCCTTTTGCCTGCGGTTCTGACAGCTCTGAGCGCGAGTTCTCTGGCTTCCTCTATGTCCATGTCCTCCTTATAGCCGTCTTCTAGTATCGCTATTGCAAATGGCGAACCCGAGCCTGTGGCGGTGTATTTATCGAAGACGAGGCCGCCGAGGGGATCGAGGTTTGCAAGCTCCGGCTCATCCACATAGCCGCCTATTATTATCTGAACCATATAGGGAAACCACTTGTTTTCGTTCAGGAGGTTGCTCAGGAGGTTTGCCATGGCTCTGGTCGTTAATGTCCTTCCCCAGCTGAACTGGTAGTATCTTGCTTCAGCCTCAAGGAGTCTCGCCAGCATCTGAACATCCCCGACGCTTCCCGCAGTTGTTATCGCTATCCTGTCCGTTATCGGGAGGATTTTCTTTATGTTGAGGGTCTCGACCATGTGATCAAGTGAAGCCTGAGTATCGGCAGCCAGAACGACGCCGTCTTTAACCTTTATCCCCACAGTTGTTGTCCCGGTTTTCTTCTCCATGTTCATGTCTCTCACCTCTCTATTCCTAAACCTCCTTTAGCCTTCTGAGTTTTAAACCTTTGCTAAAGGGATGCGATTAATGTTAGCTCCCCCTTAACATCCAGAATCTCTGCCCTGACTCCATAGACCTCCTCCAGAACTGCCGGACTGAGCTTTTCTGGCTCCCCTTCCCATCTTTTCTGGCCCCTGTGCAGGAGTATTATTCTGTCAGAGTATCTGAGGGCAAGGTTCAGGTCGTGGAGAACTGCGATAACGATTTTATCCTCCCTTAACTCTCTCAGAAGCTCCATAATCTTCAGGGCATGGTTTATGTCGAGGTGGCTCGTCGGCTCGTCGAGGAGGATAACATCGCTCCCCTGTGCCAGAGCCCTCGCTATCAGGGCCAGCTGATACTCCCCTCCACTCAGGTTTGTTACCGGCTCTCCTTTCCGCTCCCAGAGTCTTACCTTTCTCAGGGCGCTTTCCACGTCCCCCCGCGTCTTGTATGTCCCCATCTCAACGAATTCCTCAATTGTGAATGCAAACTCCGGCAGGGAGCTCTGGGGCACGTAGGTTATCAGCTTCGCCCTCTCACCGGGTCTCATTCCCAGCAGGTCTCTGCCGTTCAGCCTGACATATCCTGAGGGTTTCAGAATCCCCACCATGCACTTCAGCAGCGTTGATTTCCCTGCTCCATTGGGCCCTATAATCGCCACCAGTTCCCCTTTTTCGGCCTCAATCTCCACATCCCTGAGAACTTCATGGGGGCCGTAGGAGAAAGAAATCCTGGCTTCAAGCTTCATGACGACAGCTCCCCCCTCTTGTGCTTCATCAGCAGGTAGAGGAAGAACGGAGCCCCTATGAGGGCGGTTATTATCCCGACCGGTATGTCCTGCGGTCTGTTTATGGTTCTCGCTATTAAATCTGCGAAAACCGTCAGGAAGCCTCCGAAAAGGGCCGCCGCTGGAAGGAGCCTCCTGTGGTTCGGTCCGACGAGCATTCTGATGATGTGGGGACTCACGAGCCCTATGAAGCCGATTATTCCGGATGCAGACACTGCCAGAGCCGTCATCATAGCTATCACGAACACGATGAGCTTCCTGTAGAGGTCAAGATCAAGCCCGAGGGCTATGCTCTCCTCACCGAGAAGTAGGAGATTAAGCTCCCTCCATCTCCACATGAGGAATGCAAACCCGAGTAGCGAGGATATGAAAACCTTCCCCACCTTCTCCCACGTCGCGGAGTTGAAGCTCCCCATGAGCCAGAGCCACGTTGCGTGCGTGTTCTGGGGGTTTATGTATATCAGATACGAAGTTGCGGCGGTCGCGAGGAAGCCGAAGGCTATTCCCGCGAGCAGGAGGGTATCAACGGGGACATGGCCGTCCACCTTGGAGACGTTGTAGACGAGGAACACCGCAAAGAGGGAGAATATGAGGGCGGATGTTTCCACATATCTCGGAAAATACAGGGCCGCGAGAGCAACGCCAACAGCCGCGCCTCCGCTTATTCCGAGGATGTAAGGATCGGCCAGAGGGTTTTTGAAGAGGGCCTGCGAGGCCACCCCGGCTGAGGCAAGACTGAGGCCAACGAGATACGCCAGCAGAACCCTTGGAAGGCGGATTTCCCATATTATCGTGAAATAAACGTTTGAGGGCTTTTGAGCCAGCCCGAGGGTGGATTTTATTCCAGCAACCGTGCTCTCCGTTATCTGGGTGAAGGTGAGGCTGACGGAGCCGATGTATATCCCTAAAAGGATGCTGAGAGCCGAGAGCAGTGCTACCGCTGGCAGTATCCGCTTCATGGTTTTGGATTATTTGTCCATCGTTTAAAGTTTTCCCTCACTCTAAGGGTGAGCGGCCGTACTTGAGGAAGACCCTCAGCTCCGGATTCCTTCTCCGGAGGTGGTTCAAAAGCGCTTCAAGCTCCGTTTTAAAGAGCTTCTGCTCTATTTTGACGCCCTCATGCGCCCTCTGGAGGGGTCTTATGTAGCCGTTGCTCTCGTGCCACAGCAGCTTTGCCAGCAGCTCGTCATCAATTCTCCTGTTCGACTGGAGGAGGTATATAACGCCGCCCCTCATGGTTCTTATGTATGCCATCGAGACTCCTCTTGATATGTAGCGGTCAACAAGGGGAAAGTGCTTCCTGAGCGCCTTTGGAATCCTGTGACTTATCGGCTTTCCTCCCTGTGTTATGACGTAGTAGCCGGCTTTTTCCTCTCCGTAGGTGCTCCTCAGGTATGCGTCGAGGAACGGGACATCAACAGCCTTTATGCCGAGCCTCTCTGTTATCTTCCTGTTGTAGAAGCTCTTGGCTATGTATATTAAATCCTTCCTCAGGAGCATTTCGAGTGAGTGGAGGTATTCGATGTAGCCCAGAACAACGTGAATCGAGTTCCTCGCATCCTCAAGGGAAAGCTCCTTCTCCTCTCCATACTCTTCGAGCTTTTCGACTATCTCCATCAGCGCTATCTGGGGATTGCCTCCCTTTACAGCCTCCCTCAGCCTCCTGAGGACTCCATCGTAGTTGGTTACCGGCTTCCCTTCCATGGCCCTGTAGTATTCGGCATACTCGTCAAGGGCCTCATCTGCGAGGATTATACCCTCTCTAAGCTCCCTCCTCTCTGCAAGCAGGCGGGAAAGCTTCTCATGCTGCTCCTCCAGTTTTTTGACAAAATCATCAACAAGCTCCTCAAGCTTATCCCCGCCGAGGGTTTCAGTTATGGTCGTTATCCCTCTCACGCTCTCCGGATAAACCGGCGGCCTCGTTAGGGAGCCGGTTAGCGTTCCGTCCATCAGAATCATGTGATCATCGCCGACCAGTGCGCCTATCTTGTTTTCAAGGGTCTCCATCTGAAGCCTTATAATCTGGTCTGAGATTCCCTGATTGTAGAGCATGGCATTCGTGTATATCATCCTCGCGCTTGGCCCGTTTCCGAAGGCAAAGGAGGAGACGGTGTAGATTATCGTTCCGCTCAGCCTCTGCTTCCCCTGACTTCCATCAACAGCATAAACCCTGCTCGGTTTTCTCTCCGGGAGCTCCCTCCAGTCTATTTTGCCCCTTAGGACTTTCTCAGCCTCTTCAAGCTCGTTCTGCAGAAGCTCCCCAATTCTATCCGCCTGAGCCTTTGAAATCAGCCTGTACATTCCGCATCCCTCAGGAAACCTCAACCTCTTCAACCCTTGAAACCCCGTTCTCAAGCCTCACGCGCACAACCCTGTCGGCGGCGTCCTTCAGCTCCTCATCGTGCGATACTATTATAACCTGAGGTATTCTCCTAAGATAGCGTTCCATTATATCAACGAGCCTCCTTCTCCTCTCATCGTCCAGATATGGCGTTGGCTCGTCCATTATCAGAAGCGGTATCTCTCCTGCGAGATAAAGCGATAAGGCCAGACGGAACGCCAAGCCGAGGGCTATCCTCTCACCCCCGCTGAGGAATGAAAGGTCTCTCTCCTCTCCGTTATACACGACTCCGAGAACGACCTTATTCTCAAGAGCTTTAACGGTTATTCCGGAGTATTTCTCCTCGCTGAGCTCCTCAAAAATCTCGCTGGCATATTCGCCCACCCTGGCCAGGGAGTCCTCCTTCAGAATGTTCTTGTACTGCCTGACCTTCTCCCTCAGCTCCTGAACCCTATCCCTCGCTTTTTTGAGGTCTTCAAGCTCCTTCTTTTTGAGCTTTATGTTCTCCCTTTCCCTCCTGAGCTCTTCGATGCGCTTCATCAGCTCTCCTTTTCTTTCCTCCAGATGCCTCTGCTCCGCCTCCATCTTTACGAGGGCTTCCCTCTTCTTGATGTGAGCCTCTCTGAGAGCCTCATGCCTCTCCCTGCTGTATCCCTTCTCCGCCGATTCAAGCTCCCTCCGGATTTCCTCAAGCTCCTTTGAGATGCCCTTTTCCTCCTTCTTGAGCTTTTCAAGCTGCGCCTCCTCACTCTCAAGCTTTTTCCTCTCCTCAGGTATCTTTTCGGCTGAAGGGAGCAGCTTTAAATATTCCTCATAAAGGGGTTTCAGCTCCTCAGTTCTCTTCCTGAGCTCCTCTATGCTCCCGAATCCCAGCTCTTCAAGTTTTCTCTCATAATCCCCGAGCTCCTCCCTGAGTGCCTCGATTTTCTTCCTCAGATATTTGATCTTCTTCTCAAATGCCGCCCTCTTTTTAAGCTCCTCCCTGAGCTTTCCGAGCTCCCCGAGCAGTCTGCCCTTTTCCTGGGAGAGAGTCTCATACTTCTCTGCCTTCTCCTTAAGCTCCTCAGTGTTCAGCTTCTCCAGCTTTCCTCTGAGCTCTTTCTTCTGCTTCAGCAGCTCTTTCTCTGCTATCAGCTCTCTCTCCCTCTTCAAAACCTTCTCCACCTCAAGGAGCATTTTTCTGAGCTCCTTTTCCTCCTCTCCAAGGCCGGCAAGTTTTTTCTCATACCCCTCCAGCTCCAGAGTGTAGTCGCTGAGGAGCTTCTTCTTGTGCTTCTCCGTCAGCTTTGCACCGCACACCGGGCACTTCCCCTTTGCCTTTTTCAGCTCAAGGATGGCTTTATTCTTCTCCCTGATGGCGTTTCTCAGTTCTCCCCTCTTTCCGTTTATGCCCTCGATTTTTTTGAGGATATCTTCCTTCTCTGCTCTGGCCTCTTCAATCTCCCTCTCAAGTTCCTTCACTTCTTCCTCGCTCATTCTGCTCCTTTTTTCCAGCGATTTTAGAGTCTCCTGAAGTCTTAAAGCTTCATTGTAATCCTCAAACGCCCTTTTCAGCTTTTCAAGCTCCCCTTCAATTTCCCGGATTTTTATTTCAAGCTTCTCGGCCTCTTCCTCCTTCTTCTCCAGCTCGCTTATGCGCTCCTCAAGTCCCTGAATCTGCCCCTCATACCCCTGAATGAGCCTTTCGGACTTCTCCTTCTTCTCTCTGAACTCCTAATAGAACCCTGCAAGCTCCCTGTATTCTTCGGCCTGCGGTTTAATCTCCCTCAGCCTCTCTCCTTTTTTCTCAAGCTCCCTGAGCCTCTTCTTCCTCTCCTCAATGGATGATAGCAATCCGCTTATCTTTGCCCGGACTTCCTTCAGCGTTCCTTCCTTCTCCTTTTCCATGGAGGTCAGTGTGTTTATTTTTTCAGCGAGTTCGTCCAGCTTCTTCAGCTCCTCTGCTATTTCTCCTACCTCCTTCCTGAGGGCAGGGATTTTCGGAGAAAGGTCGTTTAAAGCCTTGAGCGTGGCTTTCAGGTCTTCTTCGGCTTCTTTTATCATTCCGTCTATATTTTTCATGGAGTTGAGATAAGCTTCAATCCCCTTTATCTGGCTGTCAATAACCTTCCTTACCTCAAGGAGGTTTTTGTATGCGTTCTCATATCTGTCCAGCCCGAGGACTTTCCTCACTATCTTCTCCCTGCTCTCATCGCTCTCAAGGATGGCATCTATCTCGCCCTGCCTGATGTAGATGGCATTCACAAAAACGTCGTAGGGTATCATCTTCTCCATCCAGTCCCTGACCTTCTTCTGATTGATTTCCAGGGTGTGCCATTTGCCGTTTTCAAAATACTTCACATGGGCGATGCCTCTGGTTATGTTGCGGTGAATCTGATACTTCACACCATCCTTTTCGAAGAAAACGGTTATCTCGCTGCTCTTCCCGCCTACGCGCAGGAAACTGTCCTTTTTCAGGTCTTTGGGTCTCGCCGGCCAGTAGAGGCCGATTAGAATTGCATCGAGGAGTGAGCTTTTGCCGCTTCCGTTCTGCCCTATGAGGAGGTTTATTCCCCCGGCAAAGCCCACCTTGGTGTATTCGTGGGAGCGGAAATCTTTGACAAGAACTTTCTCGATTTTCATAATCTCACCTCTTGGAGAGCCAGAGCATTAAATCAGACTTCTTCTCAGGCCTCTTCTCAGACTTCTTGGGCTTCTCCTTCCTTTTCTCCTCTGGCTTTTCTCTCACTTTTTTCTCCTCTTTTCTCTTCTTTTCCTTCTCCTCGACCTCTTCTTCCCTTTCTCCCTCAAGAATCAGCCTGATGACCTCCTCGTAGTCGTCGAAGTCCTTCTCTCCGAGGAGCCTGATTATTTTCAGCTCCATGGGTGTGAAGAACTCCTCAGCTTTCGTCCCCTTTTCTTGCGGGAGTTTCCTTCTCCCGAATTTGGTTCTTATGTGGAGGTATCTGACGCTGAATACATCGTGGAGAAACGCCACGTCAAAGGGCCTCTCCCATTCAAGACTAACCCTCAGAAAAGCCTCCTTCGGTATTTCGGGGGCGAGCTTCCTGAGCTCCTCCTTTACAGTCTCTTCATCCCCCTTTATTCTGATGTCATAGAACGGCCTGAC
>WAPO01000198.1 GCA_015520705.1 Thermococcus sp.
AAGAAACCTGAGTAAAAGAATTGCATAGTGATGCAATCGAGAGGGTTTTAAAAAGAAACCCTCACTCTCTCACCACAACGGGGAACTCCTCCCACGGAAAGACTATCCATTTGTCCGTCCTGAAGACGTAGAAGTCGGGCATGACCTTCGTCCACGGCTTCACCGCGAGGCAGGCTATCCTTATCTCAGAAGCTCCCAGCCTCTTCACCTCGTCAATGACGACCTCCAGAGTTTTGCCTGTATCGCTCACATCGTCGACTATCACGACCCTCTTCCCCTCAAGCGATCCGTGAATCGGAATCACGATTTTAGGCCTCTCCATCCTTTCATTTATGTCCTTATAGAATTTGACATCTATGACTTTGAGTTCAGTATCGCCTAGAATGTGGCTGAGCCTCACAGCCGGAATCAGGCCTCCGCGTGCTATTCCAACTATAACATCTGGATTATAACTCCTGAGTGCATCGGCGAGCGCAAACATTGCCCTGTCAGTCTGCCACCATGTCAGATAAACCTTGTCCATCTCCTCACCCCCCTTTTGTGTGCTTTTAGTTTAAAAAGAAGAGCTTAAAAACTCAACGTTTCCAAATTTTTGTTAAAATTAAAAATCCAAAAATTCAGAAAAAATAAATCAGCTGATGACGCACTTGCTCCAGCCGCATTCAGGGCATGTTGCACATCCGCTCTCCATTCTCAGCTCAACGAGCTTCCCATCCTTCTCGTAGCACACAGGGCAGTATACAACCCCCAGAAGCTCCTTTATCTCCTCCGGTTTCAGGTTCTCCGGCTCCCTGTGGTGAGGATGCTCACGGTTCCCGGGTTTAACCGGTTTTGGGGGTGCTGAAAGGGAGAAGCTTAATGGCTGTGCCTTTCCGTTCGTACCTGCCAAAATTGCCTCAGCGTTGATGAATTTGCTCAGCCAAGGCTCCCTCTCAACAGTCTCCCTGAGGATTTTCCTGGCATATGGACTCGGTTTGGCCTTGACGCGCTGCTTCTTCTCGCCTTCGACGCTGTAGACCTGAACGCTCAGCGAGCCGTCCCTGTAAACTGTAACGCCCTTGCAGCCGAGCTTGTATGCTAAAAGATAGGCCGCCTTAACATCCTCAACAGTTGCGTCGTTCGGCATGTTTATTGTCTTGCTCGCGCTGTCGGTGAGCCAGAGCTGGATGTTTGCCTGCGCAAGGAGGTGATCGAGCCAGTGTATGTCCATAGAGGTGACGAAAATCCTCTGCATGTCCTCCGGAATTTCCTCAAGTCCTTTAACCGACCCGTAGTTGTCGCTTATTTTTCTGAGTATCTCGTCATTCCATAGGCCGCGCTTCTTCAGCTCGGACTCGAAGACCGGGTCGACGTAGTAGAACTCTCCCACCGTAACGCTCTTCTTGTAGACGAGGGCAAATATCGGCTCGATTCCGCTTGAGGTGTCTGCTATCATTGAAACGCTTCCGGTCGGCGGGCAGGTGGTTACCATTCCGTTCCTGACGCCAAATCTCTTAATCTCCTCAACAAGCTCGTCCCATGGGAGATTCCATATCTCGCGATGGTAGAAGCCCTCAACCGGCAGCTCACCGTCCTTATAGCGGCTCTTCTCGTAGAGCGGGAAGGGGCCGCGCTTTTTGGCGGCTTCAACACTCTGCCTGTATGCGTAAAAGGTAAGGTACTCAGTGGCTTTGCGCATGAAGTCATAGCCCTCCTTGCTGTTGTATGCTATCCCGAGCTTGAAGAGGGCATCGGCGAGGCCCATCATTCCGACGCCTATTCTCCGGGTTAGCTTTGTGTTGTGGTCAATCTCAGGGAGCGGGAACTTATTGACGTCTATGGCGTTGTCGAGGTACTTGGCGACTTTTTGAATGACATCGGCATACTCCTCCCAGTCGAAGTATGGCCTGCCGTCATCGTCGTACTTCACGAACTTTGCGAGGTTTATGCTTGCCAGGTTGCACGATTCGTAGTCGTAGAGGGGCTCTTCACCGCATGGGTTAGTAGCGCGAATTGGTTCATTTTTAGCACTTTGTAGCACATTCCTCTTGTTTATCACATCAAAGAACACCACGCCCGGATCTGCCTTGGCCCATGCCATGTATGCCAGCTCCTCGAAGAGGCTCTTCGGATCGATCTCCTTGACCTTCTCGCCGGTTCTTGGGTTCACCAGCGGATAGCGCTTTCCCTCCTTCAGTGCCTTCCAGAAGTCCTCCCACAGGCCGACGCTTATGTTGAAGTTGCTGAGCACGTTGGTTCCGACGTTCTTCTCCTTCGCATGGATGAACTTCTCGATATCGGGGTGCCAGACCTCCAGTATGCCCATGTTTGCCCCTCTTCTCACCCCACCCTGCTTTATCACGTCGCTGACGGCATCTATAAGGTGCATGAACGAAACTGGTCCTGAGGCAGCCCCGGTGGTGGTTCCAACCAAATCACCTTCAGGGCGGAGTTTTGAGAAATTGAGGCCCGTTCCACCTCCCATTTTCTGTATCATGGCAACATCGTGCGCCGCTTTCATGATACTCTCCATGTCGTCCTCTATCGGCACGACGAAGCACGCTGAGAGCATTCCGAGCGGTCTTCCCGAGTTTATGAGCGCCGGGGTGTTGGGCATGAACACCTGCCCTGTCATCAGCCTGAAGAACTCCTCCACCTCGTCCTCGTAGCTGTCAAACGCCCCGTTTTCAAGCATTTTAATGACTTCATCGATTGAAACCTTCATTCGCCCCTTCTCGGCCAGCTCACGGTAGAGACTGAGGAGCCTTTCAAAGTGCCATCTGTTGAGTTTGAAGCGCCCTATCGAGAGTTTCCCCCTGTAATCATCGAGCCTCTCCATATAGTGTTCAACCCTGCTCAAATCCTGTTTATATGAGCCGTTTTTATCAAAGACCCTCTCGTCGTAGAGCAGGTCTGGAATGACAGCCAGCACAGAAACCCTCTCAAAAAGCTCCTTCGGGCTCTCTATTATTTTACCCTCCTCGTTTTTGATAAGATACCTGCTCGCGAGGACGCGGAGGGCGTTGATTGAGAAGCGCTTGTCTATGTCATCCAGCTTGTCCCTGTTGAGGATTTTCCTCTTCTCTTCTCTGATCTCAGCTTTTTTCTTTCTGTAGATTATGTATGCCTTGGCGACATCAAAGAGGCCCGCCCTCATCAGCTCAAGCTCGACTATATCCTGAATGTTTTCTATGTGGGGAATCTGACCCTCATAAAGCTCATTGATTCTCCTAACGACCCTTCTAACAACCTTATTGAGAAGCTTATCATCCCTTACCCCGACTTCAAGCATTGCCCTTTGTATAGCCCACTTTATACGCTCTTTATCAAAAGGCACAATTCTTCCATCCCTTTTCATCACTTTTTCAACAGCCATATAAACACCCCTGCCATATCATTGGACACAGTTGTATATCTTGGTAAGAACATCAGTAGAGAAAAGTCATGGTTTCGGGTAAATATACCTTACCCATGGGAAAGTTGCCAGAGTGACAAAGATATGCGCACAGCTCCGTCGCATTAATAAAGGGAAGAAAACCCTGAATGTCGGATATTTTATCCAATGTTCAGAGAGCCTCGTACATTATTTTGAGCCTGTAGGCGTGTTTGAGCTCTTCATTGGCCATCATATGGAAAATCTGACTCAGAGAGCCATTTAAAATTTTCTCAAGGTTTTTATAAAGCTCGTAGGAGTGTTTCTCCCTTATCAGCGCATCGAGAATTAAATCCTCCAGAGTTTCAGGCCTGCTTCGCTCCTCGGATAAGAAAGGCTCAAGACCAAGGGCATCGAGGTAATCTATTACAGCGGTGTCTTTAAGCACCCCCTCCCTCAGAAAATCCGCAATGGTCTTCCTGTGCCTCAGCTCCTCAGCCGCCAGCCAGCGGAAGTGCTCGATGAATTTAGGGTTTTCATAGACCGCAAACGTCTCCCCGAGCTTGTAGAGGTTGTAGAGCTCGTTCTCCTGCCAGATAATCCTTTCAAGGAGTTCCCTGAGGTTCATCTGTATCTACTCCTTTTTAAGCAGCCCATCTATGAGAGTCTGCAGGCTTTCCTCAGCTTTAGCACGTTTGTAAAATTTATACTGGCCCAGCAGGAATTTATAGTGCCTTTTCTCATCCTCCGCGAGTGAGAGGAAAATGCTCCTGTGCTCTTCATTGGCAGAGCTTTCAGCGAGGGAGGCATACATCTTCTCGGCAAGCTTCTCCGAGCGGAGGGCAACCTCTAGAACCTCAAGATAATCCCTGACTGTTTTTATACTCCTCTCAACGCCGGCAGAGATTTCTACCCACGTTAGGGAGGTTTTACTGCTTGGTTCTCTATCAGGGAAGAGCTCGCGGAAAATTCTGAGAACCTTCTTCCTGTGACCCTCCTCACTTTTGATGAACTGCTTGAACCTCATCTTTGCATGGGGCTCCTCTATTTTTTCTGAGAGCATGGTGTATAGCCTCACGGCGTCCTCCTCGCTCCTCAGCGCATAGCTGAGTACTTCTTCAAGGGGAAGCTCAGCGAGCTCCTTCAGAATCATGTTTGCCCTCTTCTCCACATCTTCATCAATCTCAAATCTCTCCATGGGAATCCCCTTTCTGTATTCGGCGCTCTGGTTAAATATTTAACCTTCTGTGGAGACCAGTAAATACTCCAGAAGCTCCTTAATGCTCGGCAGGATTAAATCGGGTTTTATCCGGCTTTTTTCCACATCTCGGAGGCCGTCAACCCCAGTCAGAACCATTATTGCCTTAGCACCGATTTTTTTCGCAAATGCAATGTCGGTGTCAAGCCTGTCGCCCACGACCCATACCTCCTCATCACCAAGCTTCTCCCGGATTATCTCCCATACAGGCTCATTGGGCTTTCCGATTATCAGGGGTTCCCTTCCGGTGGATGCCTTCAGTGCGGCCAGAATTGAGCCCGCTCCGGGCACTATTCCCTCCTCCGATGGATACGTTGTGTCGGGATTTGTCCCGATGAACTCAGCCCCGTTCCTTATGGCCAGCGTGGCATACTTCAGCTTCTCATAGGTTAGCTTCGTGTCAAGGCCCACAACAACGTAGCTGATTTCCCTCCATCTCTCCCCTGCCTTCTCCGGAGGGATTATCTCCCAGCCGATGCTCCTTATCTCCTCAATGAGACCCTTCCCTCCGATCACAAAAACCTTGCCCTTTTTGAAGTGCTTCTGGAGATAGCGGGCGGTTGCATAGCCGGAGGTTATTATCTTATCCTCCTCAACATCGATTCCAAGCCCCAGAAGCTTTTTCCTGTACATGGCAGCTGTTCTTGTTGAGTTGTTTGTGAGAAAAAGAAAAGGTATTCCCCTCTCCTTTAAAAATTCCACAACCTCAACAGCACCTTCTATTGGCCTGCTGCCCCTGTAGAGGACACCATCCATGTCGAATATTATCCCCGTCATATCTGGCTCACTGCAGAGAGCATCTTCTTTAGGTTCTTAAGGGTTGCTATGAGGTTGTCCAGATCATTTTCAATTCCGAGCTCCTTTGCGTTCAGCCTTATTGTCACAGTGGTATCAACCGGAACCTCAACTTCCTGATTTATGGGAACCTCAATGACCTGATTGAAGGGCACCTTAACCTTCATATCCATCGGAACGCTCACATCGAAGTTCAAGGGAACTTCCACGGGGAAGGTCTTATTGACATGCACAACAACGGTTGTATTTACCGGGACATCCACATACGTGTCAATCGGAAAGCTTATCTCTGTCTCTGTGCCGTTGATAACCGCCGTTGTGGTTACGTTCTGGACTATATGAACCTTGGCAACCGTGCTCACGGGGACGGTAACATAATCATCAATGGGAACATTTAAGTGCATCGTCTTATCTATGGGAACCGTCAGATTCTCCCTGATTGGAACTTCAAAGACGGTTGAAATTGGAACCTTTGCCTTCATGTTGATTGGAACTTTGAGCTTATCCTTAACAGGGACTGTTATAACCATTTCTTGGCTCTTTGCATCCTCAAGGGCTGAGATGGCATCATCTATATGTGATGAAAATACTGTAGCCCCTTTGTAAATGGCATATATTTCAGCTAGGTTGAACACAAGGAGGAAAATCAAAATCGTGGCAAATATTCCGGTGATGATTTTTCCCATGCTACCACCTCCCTATGTAGTCTATTTCTGTTTTTATTTGGTTACTACTATATTAAGCTTTAGGCTCTGTATCTTGCCGTTTATTGCCCTGAGGATTAGATCGGTGGCGTTGGTCTCGGCGTAGTTGCCGCCGGGAGGAGCAGGCGGAAGTTCTGGCGGCCGGTCCTTGAAGAGGAGGAACCACACCTGCCATTTTCCGGGCTTGTTTATGCTGAAGGTGTAGTTCGTCTCAAACTGCGGCGTCCAGTTTCCCTCTATATTTACAGGCACGCTGGGCAGCGTGATGTTGAACCAGCCCGGCATGCGGTACATCCCGTATATGCGGGTCGTGTTTGTGGTGAAGTTGTAGGTGAGGTTGACGAGCCATATCTGGACGTAGTATGTTACATTCCTGTGCTCGTGATTGACGATGCCGATTATTACGGTTCCGTTCTCCCCGGCGGTCAGGTTTGTGGGGTAGCCCGCAGCTTTCCCCCCCGGGCCGAGGATATAGAACTCCGTAAATGCCTCTCCGGGTTTGGGATGGGTTATAACATACGCAAGTGTTCCTATGGAGGTTATTATCGCTATGATGAGGATGACTGTGAGAGCCTTATCCAGCCGGCTTGACTGCTCCCATTCAAGCTCCTCCTTGAGCTTTTCGAGGGTTATCCACGGTATCCACGGGTCAAAAGCCCTGTATCTCCTGTAGATTGCGGCTGCTGAGAAAATGAGGTTGAACACAGTCAGGCTGACGAGTATCGGGATGAGTCTTATTCCCCATGGGGTGTAGTTCAGGGCCAGCCCTATGAGGGGGACTATGGCTATGCTGAGGCCGAAGCTCAAAGCTATGCGCTCAAGGTTATCGAGCTCCTTCCTGTTCGGGAAGAGGGCGGTTATGAAGACATAGCCCGGAAAGAAGAGCACGAAGGCCAGACCGAGGGCCTTTCTGAGCAGGCTTTCCGGGGAATAAGCGATGAGCAGGTCGAGGATTACTGAAAGGAGCATGATCGTTATTAAATCCCAGTGATTTTTCAGCCTCATCGCACCACCACAGATAGAAGAGGGAAGGGGTTTAAAATGGTTTCCACGGAATCACGCTCACCGGAGCTTCACCTCTACGGCTTTTACATCCCTCCTCTCCCCGATGAGGATGAAAATCAGCGCCAGACCAACGATTATAAGCGCCTGAGCCCCCCGGTGCATCAGCCTGCTTCTTGCAGCATAGAGGGAGGCAGCCAGCAAAAGCCACCATCCCATGGTGTATAACACCGGCTTACCGAACCTCCTGTAAATCACATACACAGTTACAGCCGCGAGAACCGGGAGGAAGGTGTAGATAGTGAAGGCTGAAACCGTCAGCGCCCCGAGAACCAGGAACTCCTCCCTTGAGGGGATTCTGAATCTAACTCCGGAGAGGATTTCATCCAGCACGATTACTGTAGAAAACGCCATCAGAACGCCTTCCATGCCGCTCAGCGTGTATATCGAGCCCGGGTTGAAGTAGAACGCCATCACCAGAACATAGAGGTAGAAGGCAATAAGCGCGAGGTCTCTGCTCTTCAATGCGGCGGCATATATAAGCGGTGCCAGCAGGAGGATGTAGTTTCCTGTTATAACAGCTGTCAGGAGTGAAGCTATCAGCCCTATCACAGCTTCTCCACCACCTTTGGAATCAGGTCTTTCGGACCGACTTCGATTATCTTCACCTTTCCGATAAGCTTTCTCATGAGCTTTTTCCTTTCAAGGTAGCGCCTGTAGAGGAGTTCGAGCTTCTCCTCATCAAGCTCATCCTTTCCCATGAAGAACACCGGATTCGGATACAGAACCACAGCATTTGACCCCCCCTTCCTGAGTATGCCCGCAGCCTTCAGAATTTCCCTTGGATGGAGGCCTATGTCATCGACTATCACCACGTAGGAGTTGGCCTCGACCTTGAGGGCAGCCCTTACGAGACCGGAGGTATATACCCTCCTCCTGAGGGAGAGGATTTTTCTGCTCAGCAGGGATTCGCCTTCAAGTGACGCCGCCTTTATCGGGGGAAGCCCCCTCCGGGGTGCGAGTTTGAGCTCCCCTATAAAGGATTTCCCATCCCTCGGATTTGGAACCATCTTCACAATTCCGCCGTCGTTGTATGCGATCCCGTTTATCCTGTAGCCAAATCTCCGGAAGTATTCAACCAGCTGGGCTGTTATGAGGACGAGGTAGTCCACCTTCACCTTCCTCAGCTCCCTCCTGAACTTCCTGTCGACGTTTATCAGCAGGTATATCTCGCTGAGGGTTTCCCTGTAGAACTCCTTGATCATAAGCTCCCCGAGGCGGGAGGTTGATTTCCAGTCGATTTTTCTCACATCGTCCCCGGGGTGGAACTCTCTGAGCTCCTTGAAGTCGAGGGTTTCCAGACCTATACCGAGCGCCTTCTCAACTTCGGCTATTGCCTCAACCTGCCTCTTGACCTTTAAAGCCTCCCTGATGCTCCTCGCAGAGGGGAGAACCAGAAGCTTCTCCTCATCGAGCTGAATCTCCTCATAGAAAAATCCCGGTTCATCCTCAAAGATGACCTTCCCCTTCAGGGGTATGTATCCCTTCCTCTGGGGCACTATTGTCTGTTCGAGGAGCTTCGCCTCGCCGGGCATGATGCTAACCTCAAGTTCCCTTGCAAAGACAAATTCGGACTCCTCCTTTATCCTGAGCCTGCCCCCGGTTTCCGAGAGATTCTTAACCATGAGGCGTGCCTTCAGGGGCTCAAGCTCTGTTCCCCTCTCGGGTATCTCCCTCTTTACCTCTACCTTCGGGTTGAAGCTGAGCCTCGCTGTGCTGTAGTAGCCCATAATCCCGGCAGCCAGAAGCGCCGGGAGGATGTTTCCAGTTAGATACGCCCCTGCAGAGAGCACAGCCGCCAGCGAAAGGAGAAGGTCAGTCCTCCTCATTCGGTGGGCACCTCTACCCTGTCCAGAACATCCATCACGATTTCCTTTCCTGTTATGTTGTCTATCTCGTATTCCGGCTTGACTATAATCCTGTGGGCCAGAACCGGCAGGGCAAGCTTTTTGACGTCATCAGGTATGACGTAGCTCCTTCCTTCGAGGTATGCATGCACCCTCGCACCGTAGAGGAGGTGCTCCCCTGCCCTCGGCGACGCTCCAAGTATCACCCTCTCATCCAGCCTCGTCTCCTTAACTATGGAGTATATGTAGTCGATTATCGCATCGCTGACATGAACCTTCCTGAACTCCCTCTTCGCGTTCAGTATCTCCGATGAAGGAACGACCTGTCTGGCTGTGCTGAACTTACCCAGGGATTTTCTCCTGAGCATGAGCTTCTCCTGCTTCTCATCAAGATACGTCAGGTCTATCTTCATCATGAATCTGTCCACCTGAGCAGCCGGCAGATTATAGACGCCCTCCAGCTCCACGGGGTTTCTCGTCGCTATAACAATGAAGGGCTCTGGCAGCTTCAGGGTTATTCCCTCTATCGTGACCTGCCTCTCCTCCATGGCCTCAAGGAGGGCGGACTGGGTTTTTGGCGACGCCCTGTTTATCTCATCGACGAGAACGACGTTGGCAAATATCGGCCCCTTCCTCAGCTTGAAGTCCCCGGTTTTCATGTCGTAGAACGTGTGTCCCAGTATGTCGGCCGGAAGAATATCAGGGGTCATCTGAATTCTGACGAACTTCAGGCCGAGTGTATTTGCGAAGTTTTTGCTCAGGGTTGTCTTTGCTATTCCCGGAATTCCCTCAAGGAGAATGTGACCCTCTGCTATGAGGGATATGGTCATGAGCTCGACTATTTCGTCCATTCCCACAACGGCCTTCCCGACTTCAGACTTTATCCTTTCGAGTATCATACTAACCACCCATGCGCTCTATCATCTTAAGAACTTCCTTCTCATCCCATCCGTTCCTCTTTGAAACATGCGCCGCGAGGGTTATTAAATCTTCTTTTTCCTCGGCGAAAAATCTGTCCATAATCCAGAACACGGGTTTGAGAAGATAGCCCAATATCCCGAGTTCAATCAGGAGCACCACGATGCCCGCAGACAGCAGAATATACCTCGCCCTCTCTGCAGGAAGGGCTCTGCTTATCGTGACAGTTCCCGCGCTGTATAGGTTGAAGTCCCTGTGGTGGGCTTCATCAACATAGACCCTGTCCCCACCGAGATAATCAATGAGGTTGCTTATGAACTGCCTGTTTTCATAGAAGAGCTGGTTTGTGAGCACATCAGGGTCGGAGAGCACCATAATCCTTCCCTTTCCATAGGGAACTTCCGCAAACACGGGGAACTGCCTCCTGTGGAAGTTCACCATTGCAACCCTGCTCGCATAGACCTCACCCTTCCTCGAAACCACAATGGCAGAGGGCTCGTTCATGATTATTCTGCTCACGTTCCTTCCGAGAATGGGGTCGCTTATCCTGACAGCCACTATCAGCCTGTCGTCCCTCTCATAGAAAAAGTCTCTGAGCGGATATTTTGAGATTCTGAGGGGCAGATGCAGGGCTTCGAGTATCTGATCCCCGTTCCCGAAGTCATCTGCAATCAGCAGGGTGTTTCCCCTCTTTACAAACTCCCTGATCTGGGCTATCTCCGCTGAGGTGTAGGATATATCGGGTGATATTATGAGGAGAACGCCGTTTCTGTCCTTCAGGTCTTCCATATCAAAGGACTGGAAGATGGGTAGCACATCAATGCCCCTGGAGTGCATCAGCAGGGCGAATTTCGATGCTCCATCCCAGCCTGTGTTGAAAATGCTGTAGGGTGTTGAGCTTTTGAAGAGGGGCACCGTTAGGGGCATCGTGATGAGCGTCATCATGAGGAGTAGCGTGATGGAGTATATGACAAACTTCCTCATTTGTATCCCTCCAGCACCTTTCTGACCCTCTCCCTGAACTCCGCTTCCTCATCCTCCGTAAGCTGAATGCCCCCA
>WAPO01000199.1 GCA_015520705.1 Thermococcus sp.
GTAATCTTTGGATAGGTCTTAAGCTTTGCATCGACGATAAGGGCGGGCACTATGAGGATGAAAGCCGTGAAGAATATGCCCGGCGTTAGAATCCACGGGTTCTCGGGCAGGACGCCGCCGTCAACAAGGGCCCTCACGGTTGCGCCGAAGACCACCATAGGCGTAACCGCCCAGAAAAGCCTTTCATCAACCCTGATTTTCAAGGGTTTGATTATATACTTATATGAATATATGACTCCGAAACCGAAGAGGAAGGCATAGAGGAATGTGTTGTATGCATTGTAACCGCTCCTCGTATACATCGGCTGGATAAAATACTGGTTGATAAAACTCCACAGCGATTCGAGCATCTTCTCCACCGCTAACACCTACATCAGGGGATTTAAAGAGTTTTTGGCAGCATACTGCAAAGGGCTTTTATAATGTTCCTTCCAATTTTCACAGGTGAGTGCATGAGTTCCAGAACAGAGCATTTCATCATCCTTCTGCTGGCTGTGATCATGGCAGCCTCCGGGTGCATTCAAGGAACTCCCTCTTCAACATCCGCATTCTCCAGAACAACTCATACCCCAACTTCCTATGCCCTGCCTTCCTACAGTTCTTCCTCTCCATGCTCGGGAATCCTCTGGCGCTACCTTCTGAGAGATGCAATTCCGTGCATGCTCAGCGATGAGGAGCTTGCCAGAATAGAACCCCTATCGGCCAGCCTTAGGGGAAAAAGCGTTGAGGAGAGCATATGGAACATCCTCGTGTGGGAGGATGAGCACATAACATACGACTGGGAGAAGGCCAAGCTGCCCCTTCCCCGCCTGATTGTGTATTCCAATGGAACCGTGAGAATCCTTCAGGGAGCAAACAACACCATCCAGACCCCTTACGAGACTGTCAGGAAAGGAAAGGGCATATGCACCGATTATTCAATTCTAACCGCCGCCCTTCTGCTTGCGATGAACTACTCGCCAGTTTATATCTTTGAAATTAACATGACGGACTCGGGGCATGCTGCAGCAGCCTACAGAATCAGGGGGTGGTTTTTCATACTCGACCAGCACCTCCCGCCCATGGATCTGGGAGCATACTACAGATACTGGAACGGCACGATAAAAAACGCCACAATCTACGAAATCCTGCGGGAAAACGGCACGGCAGTTGTGAAAACTGCAGGAGTCCTCAGGGGAAGCGACTTCCTGATTCAGAGCTATTCTCCGGGTGAAAACGATCTGAGAAATATCCGGAATGGAATTGCCGGCCTCATAGCGGAGCACTTTAAAAATCTAGCCCTCGACAGCTCGCTGGCATCAATGGAGGAAGGAGAACTGCCCTCTGGATACAGGGATGGCAGAATCTGGACGTATGAATTTCCGGGGTTTGCTGACTACTATAACCCCGTTTTCCACAAGCAGTTCGTGAGGTATTTTTACAGAAAGATTGAGGGTGATCCGGAAGTCAGAAAAGATCTGGCATCATATTCAGCTTTCTGGCTGGATGCGAAAAATGAGAGGGGGACGCTGAAGCTCACCCTCTTCCTCGCCAGAAAAGGCTAATACCTCCTGTATCTCCTTCTTCCGGAGCCGTAGCCTCTGTTCCTGCTTTCGTAATAATCGTAGTCCCCCTTTCCGGGCCTGTAGTCACCCTGAAGTTCGGACTTGTTTATCTGAACCCCCGCAACCTGAGCTATGTAGCGGAGCTTTCTGTACTCTCCGGGCATGATCAGGGTTATCGCCTTTCCCTTCTTTCCGGCCCTTCCTGTCCTTCCTATCCTGTGGATGTATGCCTCAGGATTCTGGGGAAGCGAGTAGTTCACCACGTGGGTTATATCGCTCACGTCTATTCCCCTCGCGGCGACATCCGTAGCCACGAGAATCTTTGTCTTCCTCTTCTTAAAGCGCCAGAACGTGCTCTCTCTGGCCTTCTGGGTCATGTCCCCATTCAGAGGCTCTGCAGGATATCCGGAGCGGGCAAGCTTGCCTGCAAGCTCCCGCGTTTCCCTCTTTGTCTGACAGAAAACAATCCCGTAAAAGCCCTCATCGAGTATGTCCTTCAGAAGGGAAAGCCTCCTCACGGGAACGACTTCAACATACTCATGCTCAACAAGCTCGGGAACGAGTTCATCCTCCGAGGTTTTGATCAGCTCGTAATCGCCCATGTAGAACTCCGCCAGCCGAATTATTTCCCGGGGCATTGTGGCCGAGAACATCAGAACCCTCTTATTCCTGGGTGTTTCCCGGAGTATTGCCTTTATATCATCTATAAAGCCCATGTCGAGCATTCTGTCGGCCTCATCGAGAATGAAATACCTGATTCCATCAAGCCTCAACGTCCCTCTCCTGATGTGATCAAGAACCCTCCCGGGAGTCCCAACCACGATATGAACCCCTCTTTCCAGCGCCCTGATCTGAGGGCCTATCGGCTGGCCGCCGTAGACCGCGAAAACCCTTACCTTTTTTCTCCCTCTCAGCGATTTTATCTCATCCGCAACCTGTAGAGCCAGCTCTCTGGTTGGCGTTATAACAATCGCCTGCACGTCTCTCTCCCTTTCATCAATCTTCTCGATGAGAGGCAGGGCAAAGGATGCGGTCTTGCCGGTTCCTGTCTGGGACTGTCCTATTATATCCCTTCCACCTTCTAAAAGGCGGGGTATTACTTCCCTCTGAATATCTGTGGGCTCCACAAAGCCCTTTCTGCGAACGGCGTTCAGAGTATTCTCCGAAAGCCCCAAAGCTTCAAAACTCATTTCTTTAACTCCCTGTTTTGTTTGAGCGCTTCTTCAAGACTCGAATAATCGAGAAGAACCGCAACATTGTTGGCGGGCCGAGGGGGATTCGAACCCCCGACCACGGGATTAAGAGTCCCGCGCTCTAACCATGCTGAGCTACCGGCCCTCAGCCAATTATAACGGCTGAACTTCATTTTATAAGCTTTTCGGTATAGAAAGATTTATAAATGCTTTAACACGGAAATAAATGCAGGCGCGGGGGTTGCCGAGCCTGGTCAAAGGCGCAGGATTGAGGGTCCTGTCCCGTAGGGGTTCCGGGGTTCAAATCCCCGCCCCCGCACCAGAAGCGTTTCTAAAATTTTCAAAAGAAAAAAGAACTCATCTCCTTCTCAGGAGAAGGGGAGTTAATGCCAGAAGGATGAGGACTGCAGGGCCGCAGATGGAGCTCTTCGATTTTGAGGTGCTCGTTTTTCCCAGAATCTCGTCGGGGCTCTTTCCTTCAACCATGAGCTGGGTCCACTGGTCGAGCCATTTCTTGTAGTTCTGCTCTATCTGCTTGGGGTCAAGGGTGACGAGTTTGTCGGGCTTTGCAGCATATTTATAAACCTCCGGAAGCTGGATGTTTTTGTTTACCGGGAACATCCAGTTGTGGAGCGGTATCTCCTTCTGGAAATCCTCGCTCAGAACGAACTCGATGAACTTCTTCGCGAGCTCCGGGTGCCTGCAGTTCTTAACAATCCCTATGCCTTCGATCTGGGGATAAGCCCCTTCTTTGAAAATAACCGCACCGATGTTCGGTTCACTGCCGTTCGTGTAGTAGTATGCGTCGTAGGCCGGGTCTGTGGCATAGCTCACGAAGAGGGGAGCTTCTCCTTTGTCCCACATCTCCCAGCCCGCATCCCATCCCTTGGTTATCTGGTATATGTTGGGCTTGAGCTTCTCCCAGAAGTAGAGCCATTTGTCCCCGTAAACGGCTATCGTCCAGAGGAGGAATGCCATCCCTGTTGAGCTGGTTCTCGGATCTTCTATTATGATGCTCTTCTTCCACTCGGGCTTTGTCAGATCATCAAAGCTCTGCGGAGGATTTTTTGTTCTGTCTTTCTTGTAGACGAGGGCTATAAATCCGTAGTCAAAGGGCACGACATGATAAGTCGGGTCAAATATGAGCTCCTTGGGAACCACGTCAATATTTTTGGGCTTATACGGTTCCAGAACACCCGCCTCGATTGCCTTTGAGAGGAGGTTGTTGTCAATCCCTATGACAACATCCGCCTGAGGGCTGTCCTTTTCAAGGATGAGCCTGTTCAGAACCTCTCCCGCATCCCCGGCGGTTATGACCTTGACCTTAACCCCGTACATCTTTTCAAACTTTGGAATTGTTGCATTCGCCAGTCCATAGGAAACGAAGCTGTCGTATGCATAGACCACCAGTTCGTTTTCTCCGGCTTTAACCGGCTGGGCAGCTGCTATCAGCGAGAACACGATGAGCATGCCCAGAATGAGGCCGAGCTTTTTCATTCTTCCACCTCCACAACCCATTTTTAAATTTTCAAAAATTAGTAATGAAGAGAGGTTAAAAATATTGTGGATGCTCAATAGAGCAGATACAGGAAGAAGGCGTATATCATCAGGAACAGAGCGGCGGTTCTCCTGCCGACTCTGCTGTTAAGCCTGAGGGAAACCGTGAGGATGACCATCACCAGAAGGGTCAGGGGAAGAGCCACAGAAAAGAAGGTTCTGTCAACCCTAATCGGTCGTATTAAGGACGCCACACCAAGAACCATGAGTATATCGAGGATATCCGCCCCGATTATGTTGCCGACGCTTATGTTGGGTATCTTTTTGAGCGTGGCCGTCAGGGAGTTTGAAAGCTCCGGAAGTGAGGTTCCTATGGAGACAAGCGTCAGCCCTATCACAGCCTCCGGAATCCCGAGGGCTTCTGCCAGCGTAACAGCACTGCTGACAACAAGCCTCGCACCAACGACCACCATAAGGCCGCTCCCGATGAGAATTAGCGCGTCTCTCCTTGGATTTCCCTCCCTCTCCGTTATTTCTTCAAGCGTCATGTGCTTTTTGTAGAGGTAGTAGAGGAATCCGAAGTATATCAGAATCAGTGTAAGGCCATCGAAGCGGGATATCACGCCGTCCAGCATTATCAAACCGGCATAGCATGTGACTCCAAAGAGAAAGAGGGAGTTTTCCCATGCGGTTTTATCAACCTTCAGCGGCATTATCATCGCAGAAATCCCCAGTATGAGGGCTATGTTTGCAAGGGCGCTGCCTATGGCGTTGCCCAGCGCAATATCGCTGTTTCCCCCGTATGCGGCGATGGCAGAAACGGTAACCTCAGGGAGGGTCGTGGCGATGCTCGCCAGAACGAGGGCAATCACAAACTCGCTTACGCCGAAATCCTTGGCAGTTCTGCTTGCAGCCTCAACGAAAAGGTCGCTTCCCTTTATGAGGAGAACTAAGCCCGCTGCAAACAATGCTATCTCAAGCATCATTGTCATCACTAATACCTAAAGACGGCCCCTTAAAAGCTATTTGGTATCGCCTCCATGTGAGCCCTCCATAGTTATAACATAATCGGCGGCATTCTGAAGGGCCACGCTGAAACCCGGCTCAACACCTATTACTATGGCCACCTTGCCCTTCCTCTTGGCCTCGCTTATTATCGGAAGGAAGTCAGCATCACGGGTTGCTATGGCGATTGCCTCAACATCAGAGTTGTATATAAGCTCCATGGCTTCAATGGCGATTCTGACGTCGGTATCTCCGGCAACGATGATCGGCTCAAAGCCCTGATTAACGATGGCCTCTATCAGTCCCTGGGGAGCATACTGGTTGAGAACAACCTTCGCCACACGGATGTTGCCAACATTCTCAAGGGCCTCCTTGATGTCCTCGAGCTTAACACCAAACTCCTTTCTCAGTATGTTCGGCCCATCTATTATCAGACCTATGGATCTTTTCTGGATTTTTTTGGCTTTCCTGACTTCCTCTTTCTCCTCTTTTTCAACTTCTCCTCGCCTTAGTATCCTGAACAGCTTGTCTCTCATTGACATCACCCCGAGAGCTTAAAATTATTGTATAATCCGCCGCATGCTTCAGGGCCGCGCTGAAGCCCGGCTCAACACCTATTATGACGGTCTCTTTACCCTTTTCCTTTGCCTTCAGTATCACAGGCAGAAACTCCGCATTTCTTGTGGCGAGCGCTATGATGTCGATATGCGGGTTGTAGATTTCCCTCATGGCCTCAACCGCCAGCTTAACCCCTGTCTCCCCGGAGACTATTACGGGCTCAAAGCCCTGATTTGCCACGGCCTCTATAAGCCCCTGGGGAGCATACTGGTTGAGAACAACCTTCGCCACACGGATGTTACCGAGCTCCTCAAGAGCCTCCATTATGTCCTCAAGCTTAACACCAAACTCCTTCCTCAGTATGTTTGGCCCATCAATGAGAAGGGCGATTTTTTTGCCCCTCTGGATTTTCAGCTTCATCGTTGCAATGCTCTGCACTCCTCCTCTGGTTACAGCAATTATCTTCTCCCATCTACTGGGCATAGGCGTCACCGCTGTTATCGATTGAAATTCAAACAAATTAAGCATTCAAAGTATAAAAGGTTAAAGGTCACTTCAAAATACGCTTGTAGTAGTACCACAGCCCCCTGAGTATGTCCCTGACCTCAATCATCGTGAAGGTCTCTGTCCTGTCTATCAGCTTGGCCGTCTCCTCCCAGCTGTGTGCTTGAAGGACGCGGTAGATTAGAAGCTTTATCTGCCTCTCGTCGAGGTAGGGCTTCATCCAGCCGTCGAGGAAGTAGAGCTTCACTATCGGCTTCACGGCATCAACAACCGTGTCGTAGGTGAGAACCTTGCCCGTGAAGGCATCCAACCGCTTCTTCTGGATGTCTGTGAGGTGAATTGGATAATCAACGGCCTCACCGAAGGGATTCTCAAAAAGCCAGCGCGCAATTTCGGGTTCAAGATCGCGATGTGTATCGCCGAGCCACTCCGTGAACCTGATGCGGAATTCGTCATTTGCCTGCCTTATCAGCTTCCTCGCCTTTTCGCTTATCGGCTTTAGGACTATGGCCGTAAATTCCCCGCTGACAGGGTTTCTCGCCGGGCTGAGGTGCACAACTGCAAAGCCGTTCCTGATCCAGAAGCGCACAAGCTCCTCGCTCGCGCCGAAGCCGGAACCGATCCAGTCGAGGCCTTTCTCGCGGGCTTCCTTTTCGAGCAGTTCAAGCGCTCTGCTTCCAAGCCCCATATCCATGGCATCCGGATGGGTGGCGATTCTGACTATGCGGTAGCCCTTAAGCTTTGCAAACTCCTTGAGCATGTGGTGCTTTACCATCATGTCCGGGATTATGTTTCCCCTTGGCTTGTAGCCCTTGGCCATCTTCTCTATGACCTTCTTTGGAATGCCGCCCTCCTTGGCTATCTGGATTGCCGTCACTATCTTCCCGTTCCTAAGGCGAAGCACCCTTGCTTCATGGTGGGGAGCATCCGCTAAAAGAGCAACATCGCTTGGCCTGTTGCGGTAGTGCGCCAAAATGTAGATTCCAACGAAGTTTCTCAAATCTTCCTTGTCGTTCTCGAACCAGTCATCCAGATCCGGCTCCTCAAAATAGACCTCCTTGTTCTTTATCAGCCCGTAGTCTTCCTCCGTCAGCTTTACAGGCTCGGCATCGAGGAGGAGAACGTCGAAGAGCCACTTCTCAATCGGGTCATCTTCGGCATACCGAATCGGCTTATCCATATGAAGCTCCCTGAACTCGCGCTTTTTCCTCGCCTTCTTCAGGAACTTGACGGAGAAGCCCCTTCCGGCTCCTTCATAGCCATGGATGGTCGAGGAGTAGACGACGCGCGGCTTGCTCAGATATTTGTGAAGTATCGGCACGTGTATGCCGGCGGCCTCGTCCAGTATGTAGAGATCGGCGCTCTTCCTGTGGCCCTCCGCCGGCGGGTAGTAGCGCAGTCCAATCTTCCTCGCGTAGAGCTCCTTTATAAGACCCTTCTCCTCGACGACGTGCGGCTTGAAGCCGAGCCTCTCAAGAGCGCGCTTTGCAAAGCGGAAAAGGGCCTGAACGTTCTCGGGCTCCGGGGCAGTGACAACTATCCTCATACGCTTTTTGAGTGCAACGGCCAAACCGATGGCTGCTATACCGACGGAAACGCTCTTTCCGCGCCCTCTGTCAGCGGTGAGGACGAGCATTCCCTCGTTCTCAACGAGGTCTTCGAAGGCCTTTAGGACTTCAACCTGCCCCTCTGTGAGGCACATCTCATAGAGCTCACGGGAAAAGAGTATCTCATCAGGAACTTCAATATAGCCCCTCTTTCCAATCTTTGCCTGTGTTTTGTTTCTATTGGGCTTTCTCAGGATTTTTCCGTTCTCGGTTATGATGTATATCCCTTCGTGCTCGGCAAACTTCCTTATCAGCCTGCGGTTGAACCTCTTTTTAACGTCGTCAATCGTGTAGGGCGGCGTGACGAGGCTCTTGTGGAAGCCCGTCCACATGTCCCTCCACTTATCAAAGGGGTGGGCGAGAATGAAGATCAGCCCGCCGCCGCGGACGGTTTCAATTATCCTCCCGAGGTCGTTGGGTGAGAAATCATAGCTGAGGTCAAGGACGAGGAGGTCGTAGGTTCTCCCGAGTATATCGCGGGTGTGCTTGAATGTAACAGCTTTAACCTCCACATTATCCCCTGCCAGAATGTCAAAATGCTTTCTGAACGCTTCATATCTCTTCCGCCCGAAGGTGTCCTCGCCGAGGGCATCTGTGGCGTAGAGGAGCTCGATTTTATTCTCGCTCTCATCCCTGAGCTTTCTTTCCCTGAGCTCATCAACAATTGAAGCGAGAACCCCTGCCGAGGCCCCAGCAAGAATTCCAGCAAGTTCAGCCTTTTTCAGCGTGTCGCCCTCTATCAGTATCATCCGCCTGTGGAATTTTTCAAGAGCCTGAGCCAGAGCGGTCTCGGTGAGCTTGAGAACGGAGTCCTTAACACTCTCGCCTTTAGCATAGTCCCTCACTTCCTTTCCAAAACGAACTTTGACGGTCATCTTCTACCTCCACATAAAGAATAAAGAAGAGGGTCTTAAAAGTTTAGGGTTCACCAGTGAAAGTACACTTCATAAGTGTCCTTTCTGTTATCTCTGTACCAGTATTTGAGTCCTTTTCCATTATAGACCTTTAAATATGGCGGAACTGCATTGTTATCTCCTGCTGCTCTATATAATGTTATCGAGACATCAGCTTCAATGGCATCATAGCCAACTCCAAAAGTCAGTGTAACTGACTGAACCATCCATCCTTCTCCATTTTTGTTAACTATAAAGTTAAGAGTCTGCGGATCATTGGTTATGGTTCCATACACTGAAGGAACAGCCGGCGGGTTTTCCACACTTGTACTCCCATCAACAAGGTTTAAAATGTATTTAGGGACAAGCACGTATTCTGTAACTACCCACCACGAGGATCCAATCATATATGTGTCCAGTTCATACTCAACTTTTGCCTTTACGATCTTTTTCTTGTATTGGGAGGAGTAAGTGTTGTCCAAGGCGATGCAGCTGTTGGTATTGGCAAGAGCTATCTTTTTTCCGTCTTTCTCCCATGAATGCGGATCAGGACTCCCCACTATAACATACTGATGAAAAGAGTCATACCATAGTCCCGTTGGCCTACCTGTACTGGCTCCACTTTCCAAGCACCACTCAACTTTTGTCCAAGGAGCTGTATGGATGACACCTGCAGGCAGTATTGTTGAAGAGTACTCAACATCTATTGGAGAGGCAGTGTAAATTATGTTGTTGTCTTTAATAAGTATGGCATTTTGATCCTTTCTCTTCTCACCCTTAAGATTTAATATATTGGCTTTCATTTTTGATATCTCCTCTTTGGTTAGTGTCTTCTTGCTGAGTTTTAACGGTACTTGTAGGTTGGATATTGGTTGCTTTGGTTCAAAATTTATGAACATGCCTCCGCTGTATAACTTGCCGTTTATAACTCCGACAACCCCGATGTAATAACTTCTGTCCTTAAAAACCGTTTTCTCTCTTGTTATTATCTTCCCATTTTGAACTTCTGATATCGTTTGAACTCCAAGTGGTACCCTTTGTATCTTAAAGGCAACTTGGGAATAACCATTTATGTGTTTTACAAGAACGACCCTTGGAGAGTTTGAGGAGTAGTTGATAATGGTCAGAATCAAATCTCCCTTAAACTCCTTCCCGTTCATTATTGGTTCAACGTTGAAAACTGCCAGTCCAACAGGCTTTCCCTGAAGCCAGTCCCCGTATAATGAGTACAGTTGCCCAGAATATGCTGGAGGAACACCCTGAATTGCTGGTGCAAATAATAGAAATCCGACAACAAAGACAGATAAACAGGCTACTATATATTCCCTTCTCATAAATTCACCTCCTTTAATTTTCAATGATAACTATAGACAGTAGTATATTTAACTTTTTTTTCTATACCCATCGAAACGCTAAGCTTTTATACGAAAAAGGCCAACTCAGTCCGGTGATTTATGTGAAAGGTCTGACCGAGAAAGACCTTGGAAAGTTTAAGCTCGTTGGGAACATCGACGCCTTCAGGAGAAGGCTCGTCTTCCAGGTGACGGAAATAAGCGTTGAGAAAGACGACTACTTCTCAAGACTCTACCTCTACGACGGCAGAAAGGTTAAGCCCTTCACCGCCGGAAA
>WAPO01000200.1 GCA_015520705.1 Thermococcus sp.
GGCAAAGATTCCATAGAGATACAGCGAAGGGTTGCTGATGCCGAGCTTTCCGGTGGGCTGGCCGAGGGATTTGTTGTAGTATGAAACATGGTATGTGCCGTTTATCAGAGTTTTATTCACAGTCGTGTTATTTCCTGGAGGTGGCAGGGGATTCCTGTAGACGTAATAAATCAGGGGAGAGAAGACGAGGACAGCAGCGACCATGGAATAGATCATCCATTTAAGGACAGAGTAACTTCGTGTATCGAGCCTCTTGCTCGCAACAAAATCCCCCTGTCCGAGCAGTATCACGATAATAAAAACCGCAGCAGCTATTACAAACAGCCCGAAAAAAGCTCCTACAATATAGTAATCCCTGGTGCCCTTAGTGACTCCTGATATTGAGGCATTGTAGTTCAGCATCATGGTCATCAGTGCAAAGAGAACGATGAACAAAGGCAAAGTTTTAGCCCTCGGGTTCATTTTAATCCATAGGGATTTTTAGGATTATATTTAAAAGCTTTTACATTTCAGTAAAAGAGGGGTGAGAGAATGGAAAAAATACCCGAGCTCTATGTGGAGGCAAACCATGAGGAGATAATTGAGAACGGCAGGACAAAAGAGAAGTGCATGATCATTCAGGAGAACCTCGAATTAATGCTTGAAAAGGGCGAGAAGATTCCCGAATTCATAGCCCCGGAGAAGTCCAGATTCCTGAAAAAAGAGATTTATGACAGGTTTCATCTTTACGTGGATAAATACTCGCAGAAAATGCTGTGCGATGCTGTGATAATTCTTCAGGACAGAAGAACCAGAATAAGGCTCCGGAAGGGAGACAGACTGTTGCTGCTACCGGTTGAAGGCTTTGTCAAAACATTAATAGCCGATGTGGGCAACAGGGTCAGGAAGGGCGACGCCTTTGCCGCGGTAACAACAAAAAAAGGGGAGGTTCACTATTTGAAGCCTCCGAAGAGTGGAACCGTGATTTACATAGATGAATTCACGAACAAGCCCCACTACATATACTATCTCCTGCCTGAGGAGTGATCACTCCGAAATCCCCTCTATTATCGACTTTATGTTTGCCTTTATCCTCATCTTCATGCCCTCCATGTTATCCATCCCGCGTATTGTCCGGGTGTTCTTGGCACTTGTGATTATGAGAGACCACAGGTAAATGCCTCCCTTCTTCTTTTCGCTCTGAAACATTGCCAGAAACCGTTCTTTATCTACAAAGACCTCTAAAATTTCCACGTTCCTCTCTCCAAGCTCTGTGGAGTATATCTCATTTACCTCAAAATCTCCGAATTCTTCCTTAAGCATTTCCAAAAAATATCCCACATTATTCACCATGCTTAGTATGTTTTTCCTCCTTATATGGCTTTCCCAAAAATGTGTATCATTGACCAAAAACGTTATAAGCCTCTGCGATAACGGAGCTTGAAGATTTGGCAGGTGAGTTGGATGAAGATTGAAAAAGGAGATTTCGTGGTTTTTAACTACATCGGAAGGTTTGAAAATGGAGAAGTTTTTGACACGAGTTACGAGGATATCGCAAGGGAAAACGGCATATATGTCGAGGAGAGGAAATACGGCCCCCTCGGGGTTAACGCCGGAGCCGGAGAGCTTATTCAGGGCCTTGATGAGGCTCTCATTGGCATGGAAATCGGAGAAAAAAAGAAGGTTACCATTCCGCCCGAAAAGGGCTACGGAATGCCCAACGAGGAGCTTATTATCGACGTTCCTTTGTCAGAATTTGAGAAGGCCGGAATAGAACCGGTCAAAGACATGTATATAATGACGGACAGCGGGATAGCTAAGATATCTGAAATCAAGGAAGAGACTGTTTCTCTCGATTTCAACCACCCCTTAGCCGGTAAAACGTTGATATTCGAAATTGAGATTATGGACGTGCAAAAAGCAAAATCAGAAGCTTAGATTTATCAGACTTGAACCTTTGAATACTAAAAGTCCCATTGTGGCCAGCAGCACACTGTATTTGAGACCCGCTGTGAATTTTCCTTCTCTTATTACCCCTATGCCGAGCCCGGAAACTGCCGCCTGAAGAATTATAAACATCATTATGAGGAGCCTTATTGATTCAACAGGGAGGGAAACAGAGACAGCACTACCGCTTATGTTATCCATGACTTTGATAACAATACCAAGGATTGTGGGCCCTATAAGACCGCTGGACAGTATGAAGAACATCGTTTGCATTCCTGTTGAGGCTTTCCTCTCCTGTTTTATTTTAAGCACTTCACGCACATCGTTTCCAACGGAGATCAGCACATCCGACATCGGCGCGCCTCTATCCAGGGCTTCAATCAGTATTTTAATCGATCTATATAGAACGGAGGATTTCTGATTTCTTACAGCAAAAGCATTAAGGGCCTCAGTTGTGGGTCTTCCTTTCTTAATCTCAGCGACAACACGCCCAAACTCTTCAGTTAGTGCTCCAAATTTTGAGGTTGTGAGCTCCTCAAGCGCCTCCGAGAAGGATATTCCGGCACGTAGAGAGCTGGCCAGATAGAAAAATGCATCAGGTAGCATCTTTTCCATTTCACTGATGCGCTTGTTCAGTTTCCAGTAGGGATAACCAAAGGCCACACCGATAAACACTGCCACAAACGTAACAGCTCCATAAAACGTGCTGAAAAATGCAACCGCAGTGCCTGCAATAATTCCCAAGAGCAGAGAGATAGTTATGTATTCAAGGGCCATAAAGCTTATCCCGGCTGAGTACATGAAAAGTTCATATTTCCTCAGGGCTCTGGATGGAATTATACGCTTTAAGATGTTCATTATCGTTGAAGATACAGATGCCATTTTGATCACCTGGGCTCGCCGCGCTTCATCATTACCACCATAAGCACAGACAAAGCTGGAAATGCGAAGAGCAGTATGAGTGCAAGGCTTTCCACCGGCAGTATTAGAGTTCTGGCCATTATTGAACCCGCCAATATGCCAACCACAAACATGGTGGGCATGACTATTGTGAGGAACATATACACAAAGGAGATACCGTTTATCTTCTGGACATATTCAACAAGTTTCATCCTGTAATCAAACGCAAAGTCCTCAGCAAGCTTGTAAAGGATATCCGCCAGATTTCCGCCGAATTTTATTGCCCTGAGTATCTGCTTGACAACCCTGCTAACACCCTCAGAGTCCATTTTTTCTTCAAATTTTGTAAGTGCCTCTTCAAGGGAAGCTCCCGTGCGCATGTCTCTTATCATCAGCTCAAATTCCTCTGAGATTACGCCATAGTTGGCATTGGCAACCGAGACCATGGACTCCGTAATACCAACACCTGCACTGAGGAGCGATGCCATATGCCTCAGCGCATAGGGCAGCGCCTTCTCAACTTCAGCAACCCTACTTCTCCAGACAATTTTTGGATATGTCCTCATATACAGGAATCCAGATATGAAGCCCAGCAGTCCTAACAGCAGGGAAAGAGTGTAGGAGAAATACATCAGAACTCCAACTGCAAAGGCAAAGAGGGCAAGGAAAATGGAGACAGCGATTATAAGGGCCACATAGGTCTCTCTGCTCATTTTGATGTTTGCCCTGTAAAGGTCGTAATCAAGACCTCTGAATGAAGACGAGAGCGCTTTGATAGGGCCGCTAAAGTATTTCAACATACCTTCAGCAAGTCTCTCAGAGAAGGGCTTCTGGAGCTCCTGTTTTCGCCATTCTATAATCTCAGCCATTTCCTTCTCTGTTTCTTTAACCTTTTCTTTTTCAACTTCTATCTGCATCTGTTTGAGAGCCCTCAGGCGATCCTGAATTGATCTGCCTGAAGGGATACGGGAGATCGGTCTCTCAGCTACCTCAACGGTTTTTCCACCAAGCTTCTCCAGGAGATTCAGGAAAGCCTCAGCAACCCCCATTAGCTACCACCCTTAGAGCAAGTCACTAACTTTACCACTCGTGCTTAAGAGTCCTGTATCTGCCTCTATTCTCTTCAGCAGGGTTTCCTGGTCTATGTAAAACTGTCTTATGTAATGACCAACCTTCTCTATTCCCCTTATGCCCTTTTCGATCATCCAGTCAAGTATGAGTTTTCTCTTCTCCTTTTCCACTTCAAGCTCTGCAATGCTCATGCCGGTATGATGGGCCAATTCAGCTATGAATCTGCTTGGCACGCCTGTTGACTCAAGCTCATCCTTGGCAGGATCGTATTTGTAAAGCTTGTTGAGCTGTATGCTCTCACCCTCTATACCAGATACCTCGGCAATTTCCGTAACACGCCTGATGACACCCTTCTTTCTGCTGTTAAAGCGCACAAGCATCAGAATTATATCAAGCGCCGGAATCATGATCCTCGGAACGTTCATTGGAGGGCTCTCAAGCCTGATAATGGTTTCCCTTGCTGAATTCGAATGGATTGTGCCCATACAGTTGGAGACCAGCACGCCATTTGCCACATAGTTGTGATCTTCGTCAACAGTCAGGTCATAGAGATAGGTTATGCCGAGCTCCTTCGGGTCAACCTCTTCAACGTTCACAACCGTATCCCAGTAAACATCTCCATCCGCTATCAGTTCAAGTTTTTTCGCCATTGCAAAAGCCTCAGAATCCCCCAGATCAACCGCAACTTTTTGGAATGCGAGGGATATGCCTTTTAGTGCAATACGCCTTACCTCGGACATTCTGTTGTGTTCAATATGCCGTATAAGGCTCTCGGAGATTCCATCGTTTGAATATACTGATGCAAGCCTCGCGAGTTCGGAGACCGTTAGATTGAGTCTCTCCCTCAATGGTCTTATCATTTTACCTGAAACAGGAACCCTATAAACATGTGATCCGCGGTATGCCTTTTTATTCTCAATAACATTCTCCAGCATTTTTCTGCGTTTGCTGTTTCTCAGCGGAATTAGATTGTGGAATTTCTTTAAATCCCTTACCCCACTTACGGTGACCCTGAAGATATAACCCTCCTTAAATCCTCTGTTTCTCTGTTTTGAGACAATGCTTATAATACCAAGTCTCTGGAGGGCATACCACACCTTCCTTGCCCCTTCCTCACTCTTTGTGGAGAGTATTATGGAAGGCCCCGAGGAGTCAACATACGCATCCGCATCAAAGACGCCTGCCAGGAAGGCCCTGATTGTTTTTGTGCTGTGGAGAACCGGATCCGGCACACTCCAAGTCTCTGACTTCTTTCCTTTTGGCATTGAGAATACCCGGGAAAGCAGTTCAGCAAATATCCGGGAACCAAATTCTACAACCTTGCTCATCCCGCTGTCGCGAATCCTCGGAAGTGAAAGAGGTAGAAAGGCCTCCATGCCCTTTATGAAAGCGTTCATGTAGTCCTCATCATCAAAGGTTGCGGAGATTGTGTAGCCATCCGAAGAAATGTAGCCATCACCGAGTATAACTCCTACAATGTAGGCCAACCTTTCATCAACTTCCCTCACGAGCTTCACGGGCTTGGAGTTTGGAGACAGAAGGTATTCGGCATTCTCCGGGGGATTTCCGGTGTTTCTGACCCGTCTATATGTCATTCCGTTAATGCTAACATTACCTTCCGGATCGGGGACAAGGTAATACCGGCTGATTCCGGAGTATACCTCCGGAGGCACCCGATAGGTCCTCTCGGGCATCTTTGGCGGCCGCATCATGACAGCAACCCTGTCCCCCTGCTTTACGTTTCCGGCCTTCTTTCTCACAACATCCCCGCTGGAGAAGACAAAGAAGGGATGTGTTCTGGTCAGCACAACCTCGTGTCCGGTTCTTGTGGTTATCTTTATCAGCTTCTCCCCATTTCTCACTTTTCTGCGCCACACATGTGTAACCGTGTGCCTGCCAGCTTTGAGGTCAGGGCCGACGCTCACCACCTCAAAGCGGTCTCCATCCCCAAGCTCCACATATTCCATGTCTCTGTATTTCCTGATTTTCCCGGCATATTTGCTGAAGAGCCTGTCACACAGATTACCGATCAGCTCAAATTTTCCGTTTGAGAGCTGTATTATTGAAAAGTCATACAACGCTCCATTATGCCCCGTATTCATTGCTGTGAACATCGTTCTAGCTTCAGGGCCGCGAACCTCACCGACGATAATTCTGTCAGGACGCATACGAAGTGTATTCCTGACTAGATCGTCCATTGTAACCTCTCCCTTCCCTTCGAGGTTGGGGGGTCTCGTCTCCAGCCTTACCCAGTGTTCAATGGGCAGCTGAAGTTCTGCAGTGTCCTCAATGCTGATAACCCTTTCACTGGGCGGTATGAACATCGCCAGAGAATTCAGCATAGTGGTCTTTCCTGAGCCGGTTCCGCCAGCAACCAGAATGTTGGCCGGCTTAACGCCAAGACCATCAACGAAAATCCAGAGCAGAGCGGCGATGTCCGTATTCAGGGTTCCATATTTTATAAGGTCGATTATAGTCAGTGGATCCTTTTTGAACTTTCTAATCGTAATTGTGGGACCTTCGAGGCTTATGGGAGGAATGGTGGCATTAACCCTCGAACCGTCCGGGAGACGGGCGTCCAGCAGAGGGCTCTGCTGATCTATCCTCCTTCCGACCTCCCTCGCAATCCTTTCTATGATGTTCATAATCTCCTTCTCGTTCTCAAAGAGGATGTTTGTCTTGCACATGTTAAACCTTCTGTGCCACACATAAACAGGTTTGTTTGTCCCAATGACCATAATTTCCTCAAGATTATCATCCCTGACCAGGGGATCAAGCCTGCCATAGCCGATCATGTTCTGAACGGTGTATTCAGACAGAAATTCAATCCTTCCCTCAGAGAGATGGGGATTAACCTCCTTTATCATGTCCCTTACAGCTTTCAGAAAAACCCTTCTACGAGTCTCGAAATCAGGTATGCTATCCGGATCAATCTGGATCTCAGAAATGGCCCTTTCTTTAATCTTTTTCAGAAGTTTCTTCTCATCATCGCTTAATTTTGGTATGCGAAGTTCATATATTGGAACAGGTTCTCCCCTAACTTTCAATATGCGCACATTTCCATAAACATCAAGAACTTTAACCTCACCAGAGTAGGTCTGATATACGGACTCACCCCTCTCCACCTTCCCTGTTCCAAGTATCTCGCCAAGGGAGGGAGCAGATTTGGTAGGTTCAGGGCGCTGAAGGATGGTCTCAAGAGAGACCCCACCACCCCGCTGGTAATAAGGAGCTATTGGCTTCTTTTCTTCTTTCTTCTGCGGAGCACTTCTTTTAGTCTCTTTAGCCTCCTCCTGTTTCCTATCCTCGCCTCCTTTCAGAATATCGGCGAGCATGGTATGACTGGAAGGTAAAGAGACACCAAGCTTTTTCTCCTTTTTATCCTTTGGCTTTTTTTCATCTTTCTCCTTCGTCGCTTCCTTTTCTGTTTCAGCCCCTGTCGAAAGGATATTCTCCAAGCTGAAGCCTTCACTTCTCACAACTCCCCCAGGGATACCTTTCTTCTTCTCACCCTTCTCAGGCTTCCCCTTCTCACTTTTTTCATTCTTTTCCTTCTTAAAAATATCCTCCAGAGGAGCACTATTTTCGTTCAAAATTTCCTCTATCCAGGATAACCCAGACTTTTTCTTTTTCTCCCCCACTTAGGCTCACCTTTTCTCTGTTATTCCAGCTCACATTATATTTAATATCCAGACTCTTACCGAGCCAGATTATCCAGATGGGGTAATCCATCAGTGTGCTGTTCTTTTTAACCGGCAGAGGTGCAGCCGCGGGAACTCCCGTAAGCAAATTGCCTGTTAGAGAGAACAGATTGTTTGAAGCCTGCAGAGTTTCAGGAGTCCTCTTCTCGATTTTAACACCGCGGTATTCCTCAACAAATTTGGCCATGTATTCATTGTAAGTCATTGTATAGTTCGGCTCAAAATCATAGTGAGAAGCTCCTGTAAATATCACCGGTATAGAAACCGCAAAAACTGACCAGAATTCATCGTTTTCATCAGGCACGTTTATCAGCCTGAATGTAACAGTTCCAGAATATTTCAGTATTTTAACATAGCCATCTATCAAGGGCAGCAGGCTTGTGATATCCACGACTTCGGGCCTGTTGATAATCTGGGGATACATAACATCGCATATGGGGTTTGACAGCTTGTCATTTACAGAGACTTTACCTTTGGTGACACTCCCGTTGGTGAAAGTCAGGTCAGTGATCTGACCTCCACCGCAGAGTGTGTTATAGTTCGACATTGGAAGGAGGTAAGACGTTTCATTGGTGATGCGGAAATTAACCACAACAGTCTCATACGGCCTGATCCAGAAGCCGAGGTGGTAGTTGAGCGTATTGGCGCTGAAATTGCCAACATAATGGACAGTCGTTCCGCTCGTGTTCCTTACGCCATAAACATACTCTCCATTATTCCGTCTATAAACTTTAAAGTCATACCTCGGGTTGACCATCACGAACTTCGGGAAGGGCGCCGTATTGATAATGGTCACATTCAAATCTATCATCAGCTCCCCTCTGATTCCGATGTTGTTGTGATGTTTATAACTCTCAGTCGGGTCTGTTCCCGGGAGGGTGTAGGAGAACGCCAGTGCGTTACCTGCCAAAAGGAGGAGAACTAAAAAAGAAAGCAGAAGGCGCTTCATTGGCATCACCTCATTTGGACACCTTTGCAATGTAGATGAAGTTCTGCTGGGATAGTATATCAGGGACAAAGACAGAGGGGACTTTTATGATCACCATAACCTGCGTGTTTGCATCCATCACCAGCATTCCGGAGAGCTTCTCCAGATCAACTATCTCCCAGCCGTAGCTCTGAAGTTCTTTTTTGACCTCATCGGCGGCTTTTATTTTGCCCGCAGCGACAGCCTTGAGGATTTCGGAGAGATCCACATTGTAGTTGTAAGATGCTGAAGATGCCTGGTTCGAGCTCTGAGTGCTTGAGGAGGTATCGCTCGATGTTTCGCCGTTTGAGATTGATGTCCCTGCAGGTGTATACGCTCTTGAATGCTGCTCAGAATACGAGTTTGTTGAAGATGCGCTTGAAGAGCTTGACTGGGACTGGGATTCCCTCGCAGAGATTATCCCTGCCTGTTTCGGCAGCAGAACAAGCTCAACGTATCCCATGTTGGCTATCTCCTTGTAGGGGCTGTTAGTTGAATTCTTGGAGAATATTACTATCCTGTCCCCAGGAGATAAAAATGCCCCGTTTATTCTGCTTCTCGGAAGAACAAGGGCTATATCAACCATTTCAACCTTTCCAACGCGATACTGCATTATCTCCCTGTAATCGAGAAAGCTCCCTATGAGGGTCTTTGCTTCATCTTTTGTGTATATCTTCCGGCTTCCAGCTTTCTCAAGGATGACATTCTCTGTGGGAGTGCTATCAATCAGAAAATAATAATAGTCCTTCCAGAGTTCAAGGAGATAGGGAGTTGCCGTGGTGGAATTGACCTCCGCCACGCTTTTTGCACTCATAATCTGGTTCTCCAGCGAATTCAAGAGCTCGATTGCTTTTTTCCTGATATCCTCCGGAAGGGGTCTTGAAAGCAGAGGCTGGAACTCGAACTTTATTTCCTCTATTTTCTTTCTCTTTGTTTCATTCAGAATCTTCTCCTGTGCTATTCTCTTCTGCTCTGCCAGTGCCTGCTGGTATTTCTGGAGCACATCCTTGTATGCGGCTTTAACATCTATTTTTTTCACTTCTTCAACTGTTTGGGCAGCACTGATTTCCTTCAGAAGTTCTGCTTTCTTCGTTTTTGCATAGGAAAAGTTCATGATGTCCCCCTTAAAATACGCATCAACTTCAGCGATTTTTTCTTTTTTAGCATTTTCAAGCTCTCTTGCACCGGCTCCTTTGTAATAGGAATAGATGCCCCATGAGACAGCGAGAAGAATGATTATTATAATTGCAGATCCTATTAAAATCCTTTTTCTGCGTTCTCTTTCACGAACACTTCCTATACGGCTTATTCTCCTCGGAGGTTTAGCAGGTTTTGGTTTTACAGGTTTTGTGGGCTCAGATTCGGCGCTCGCCTTACCAAGCTCCCTCAAACGCCTGATTTTGGCTTCAATATCCTCAGACACGTTGAGCACCACCATCAGCAGTTATCATGAAAAACATTCTCCTCTAAGTTAGCTTTTTGAATTCAATACTTTATTTAGATTTCGGTGATGGCATGGAAAGATTAATAGCCCGGGTGATTGAGATTCGGGGGAAGTGCCCGGTATTTAAGCTGGGAGACAGAATAGTCATCGATGGCCCGGAGATAAACCTTAGGGAAACAGACGCCATCTGCACCCACGCCTTTGCCTCCCTGCTACCGTACATAGTGGCACTGCGAAAAGGTATTAAACCTCGCGAGCTTGGACTGGGCAGGGGAGAAAAAGCATACATCCAGTGCCTCGACCCTGGGCCGCCCTACACGGATGGTGGAACTGTAATCTTTGAGATAACGGTGGTGCGGGATGAAACAGAAAAAAGCATGGAGGATTGTGAGGGAGGTAATAAAGGAAGCCCACGTAGTCATTGAAGTAGTCGATGCTAGGGATCCTGTTGGAACAAGAAACAGGAAGCTTGAGAGGTTGGTTGAAGAAGAGGGGAAAAAGCTGTTGGTGGTTATGAACAAAGCTGATCTGGTTCCGAAGGAGTGGGCCGAGGAGTATAAACAAAAAAGCAAGATTCCAGTGGCCTTTATCTCCGCCAGAGAGAGAAAAGGAACCGGCATCTTGAGGAGAGAAATAAAAAAGCTTGCAAAAGAGCTTTTGGATGATCACGACCGGGTTATGGTGGCCCTGATTGGATACCCCAACGTTGGAAAGAGCACCATAATAAACACACTGAAGGGCAGAAGGGCGGTAAAAACAGCCCCGATACCGGGCTACACCCGGAACAGGCATTTGATAAAGCTATCCAACAAAATATGGCTCATTGACTCGCCCGGGGTTGTTCCCGTGGATGACTTCGACGAGCTGGTGATAAAAGGCGGCTTCCCGGCTGACAAGATAGATGACCCTGTTAAGCCCGCGCTGAAACTGATCAGAAGGATACTGGAAACGAGAAGGGAAGCGCTAACCGAGAAGTTCGGAATAGAGGAGTTTGAGAACGAGGAGGAAATCTTGCGGAGAATAGGCGAGAGACGCGGGCTGGTTAAAGGCAGTGGTGAGGTCGACCTTGAGGAAACCGCCCGCTGGTTCCTCCGTGAGTGGCAGACCGGAAGGTTTACACTCTTCGGGAAGGCGGAGAAAAAGGAAGAGGAGTTTATCAGGGATTTTGATGACATTCTGGGCGAAATAGAAAGAGAGCTCCTCCTTGACCCGAGGAGAATCCTGTGGAAGTTCGAGGATGAGCTGAGAGAAAAGCTTGGAAAAAAGAAAAGGGTCGGGATAAGGGAGATAGAAGGCTTCACCGTCGGAATAGCAACGGGCTTCAAGAAGTGCGACTCGACGGTTAGGTTTCTTGAGAAACTGACGGGGAAGCACGTACTCGCGAGCGAGTGCTTTGGTAAAAAGTGGAAAGGGATAATAGCGATTCTCGATTAAGCCCTCAGGGCTTTCACCACGTCCAGCTTTTTCATGACCCTTCTCACGATGAAGACCGTGAAGAGAGCGTAGATGACGTAGAGAACCGACAGGAGCGGGAGAACCTTTAGCGCATCGCCGAGTGAGAGGTTTACCGGCAGGAGTATGTTGCCTATGTAGTAACCAAGCCTCATCGAGGGGAGCAATGCCAGCAGAGAGCCTGCTATTGCAGAGGGAACGGTCCTGGATAGGAACTCCCGTTCGACGTGAGAGTCAGGGATTCCTATAGCCTTCAGTATCGCATAGATCTTCTCATTGCCCTCAATCTCGAGGTAAATCATCATGAAGACTGCAAAAACGCTGACGAGGAAGGTAACGAGTATGACCGCGTAAACGGGTGTTTTGAAGAGCATGAGGTTCTGCTGGTTCATTCTCTTGAGGTCATCAAGCGTGTAAACCCTGAGCCCCTGAGCTTCAAGCTCGGCCTTGACTTCCTCGGGATTCTCAACGGTCATGAAGTCCATCGTTGGCTCAACGAATGGCTCCCTCGGAAGGAAGAGCGCCCGGTGGTTGTAGAAGAACGCATCGCTTATCCCGACGACGCGGTAGGTCTTCGTAACGCCGAGCAGAGTGGCCCTTATCGTGTCCCCAACCTTGAGGTGCAGCTTCCTCGTGAGGCCGACCTCGACGACGGCTTCGTTGGGCCCTTCAAACCACCTACCAGAAATCAGGGTCTTCTGGAAGACACTCGTGTAGTTGAAAAAGTAAACCTCCGTGGTGATTCCGTCCACGCTCTGACCGCTCAGGTAGCCGACCTTTTCACCCGGGAGCTGGACTATCTTGGAGGGGCCCCCCATGGCCCAGACGTTGAACGGAGCGTTGAAGTTGGCGAGCTTCTCTATTCCAACCAGGGAAAAGTAGGCGGAACTCGCCGCCAAGAAGGCGACGAAGAACACCAGTAGAAAATGGAGGAGTGAGAACTTCTTCGGAACGAAGCGTAAAGCATCTATCGTTTTAATCCTCGAAACGTAGAGGTAAGGCAGGGAGACCATCAGAACTATTCCGAGGAGAACCAGCGCATCAAACTTGATAGGATAGGTGTAGTTCGGCTTTAAAGTCAGCGGAATGTTGAGAAAGATGTTAAAGGAGCTCCCAAGGAGCATTCCTGGAACTATTCCAGCGATATAGCCGAGGAGAGCGACGATTAGGTAATCACCGACGAAGAGCGTGAAAACGAAGGAATCCGGAAGACCCAGGGCCTTTAGGATGCCGACGTCCCTCGTGCTGCCCCTGATGTGTGCTATCGTGACAAGAACCTTGACGAGGAGCGCGGCCCCAAGAAGGAGGTAAAAGAAGCTCATGACGAAGTTCCTGATGTTCCCCAGCTCGTCTAAATAGGGGATGTGGCCCTTCCGGTAGACGTTAAAGTAGCGAACCTTCGCGTGGCTCATCAGGAACTCGGCCAGAGCTCTCGTGTCGTTACATCGCATGAAGGCGTAAAGGTAGTGACCCCTCTCCATCGTCAGAACCATCGGCTTGCTCATCAGGTAGTAGTAGGAGCCGAGAACCGTATAGTCTCTCCCGTTAATCTCTATTTTATCGCCCCTCTTTGTCGCCGGGAAGGCCAAGACGTAGACGCCCTTCGATGAGCTCTTGACGTCTGGAACCTTAAACCTGCCGTAGCCGATTAAAGCAGTGTAGTCCCTCCCGTTCAGCTTGACCTTGCCCTCGTCGAAGTAGAGGTAGTTGACGACCTCACCAAAGTGCGTGAGGTTCTCAACGGTTACGCCCTGAGCCACAAACTCAACGTTCCCTATGTGAGAGAAGTCATCGATGGCCTTGACGACGCTCCCGATTCCAGAGAGGGTGAAGTTGATGCCGAGGCTAAGGAAGGCAAATATTACAAAAACAGTTACAGCCCTTCTCTTCTCGCGTCTAAGCTTTGCCATTGCCGTCATTAACCTCATGAACCTCACCGTCCCTGAGGGTTATCACAACATCCGCGAAGCGGAAGAACTCCCTCTCGTGGGTGGCGGCTATGACAGTTACCCCTTCCTCTTCCTTTATCTTCTGAAGGAGGTTCCAGATCCTCAGCTTGTTTTCCCAGTCGAGGTTGGCCGTTGGCTCATCGGCGAAGAGGTACTTCGGCCTGTTAGCCAGTGCCCTCGCTATGGCAATCCTCTGCATTTCACCCCCACTCATGTGTTCGGGCAGTTTGTTAGCTAGGTGCTCCGCGTTCACGAGCTTCAAAAGCTTCCTCGCCCTCTCCTCAGGGTTCTTAACCTTCTTTGAGTACTTTATCGGGAGGAGGACGTTTTCAAGGCCCGTCAAGTAGGGCACGAGGTAGAAGAACTGGAAGACTATCCCGAAGTTCTCGAGGCGGTAACGTCTCAGCTCCTTTTCCTTCAGCGAATGAATCCTGAGGCCGTCAACGATTACCTCACCGGAGGTGGGACTGTCTATCCCGCTCAGGATGTTGAGAAGCGTTGTCTTACCGCTCCCAGAGGCACCGGCTATGGTATAGAACTTTCCATCCTCGAAGGTCAGGTTTATGCCCTTAAGAGCTGTAACGTTGCCAAACTTATAGTGCTTGGTGAGGTTGCGAACCTCAATCATGCGTCATCACCTTACAAGTTGTAGTTAGATGAATTGGATTAAAAGTTTTGTTTCGAAGCTCATTTAAACCCTCCAGCAAAGGAGATAGCATGAGGTTAATCCTAACTACATCACGGGGAATCGAGGATCTCGCGAGTGCCGAGGTTGAAAGCCTTCTCTCCGAATTGGGAGTTCCGTTTCGAGTGGAGGAGAAACCATTAGGTATTGAAGGACGGCTCTTGGCCGAGATTGGCGAGGCATTTTACACCGACGAGAAGGGCAGAAAGCGGGAACTGGAAGTCGCCACACTTCTGAACGAGCGCTCGAGACTTCTGCACAGGGTGATGATTGAAATTGCATCGGAGAGGTTTGAGGGAATTCAGGAGGAACGGGGAGGGGATGCACTGAAGCGCATCTATGACTTTGTGTCCGGCCTTCCAGTGGAGAGATACATCAAAATCAGCGAAAGCTTTGCAGTCAGACCCTTCAGGAAAGGGGAGCATACCATAACAAGCCTCGACATTTCAAGAACCGTCGGGAGCGCAATATACGACCGTCTCTCGCGCTTCGGAAGGCCGAAGGTGAATCTCGACCATCCGGCTGTTATCTTCAGGGCCGAGCTTATTGGCGAGTCCTTCTTCCTCGGGATAGACACAACGGGCGACTCTTCGCTGCACAAACGGCCGTGGCGTGTTTATGACCACCCGGCCCATCTGAAGGCGAGCATAGCAAATGCGATGATCGAGCTTGCCGGGCTGGATGGTGGGTCTGTAATTGACCCCATGTGCGGAAGCGGAACCATATTGATAGAGCTGGCTTTGAGGAGCTATGGTGGGAAGATAGCAGGAATTGAGAAATACATGAAGCACTTAAAGGGAGCGAGGATGAATGCCCTTGCGGCAGGTGTACTGGACAGGATTGAGTTCATTCACGGAGATTCCACGAAGCTGAGCAAATACGTTAATAGTGTGGACTTCGCCATAAGCAACCTTCCCTACGGCCTTAAAATCGGAAGAAAAAGCGCGATTCCAAAGCTCTACATGGAGTTCTTCTCCGAGCTGGCGAAAGTCCTTGAGAAGCGCGGCGTCTTTATAACGACCGAGAAGAGGGCGATAGAGAGGACCATAACCGAGAACGGCTTCGAGATCAGGCATCACAGGCTTATAGGCCACGGAGGGCTGATGGTGCACCTCTACGTGATAGAATGAGAAAGCTAAGGATGCATCTCCTCGAAGTCACTTAAATCCCATGCGAGGAAGCCATTTTCCCTGAGCCATTCTTTACCTTTGATTTTCTTCGCCACTATTCCATAGCTTTTCTCCCAGCCTTCCATCCCAACGAGTTCCGCCTTTCTTTCCAAGTCCTTCAAAACTCTCCTCGCTTCCCTCTCGCTCAGGTCTTTCCACTTGACCTCCACGAAGAGGGCTTCCTTCTCCCTCTCATTCAACGCTACGAGGTCAATCTCCTCGTTCTTACGCCACCAGCGGCCGATTTTTGTGAA
>WAPO01000201.1 GCA_015520705.1 Thermococcus sp.
GGCATTGCCTGCCTCTTCTTTCCTCCTTTGTCCTCCTCCGGGTTGATGATAATCTCCAGACCGACCTCTTCCTCTATGAACTCCCTGGCCTGCCTCAGTGCCTTCTCCTCATCAATGCGCTTGAAATCAAATGCCCTGTCCCTAATCAGCTTCTGGATCAGCTTTGAGACTTCCTTGCCGCGCTTTCTCATCTCCGGGTCTTTCATGATTTCGCTCATCGAGGCCTTGAAGTCCCTCTTCTCCGCAACCACCCGGGCGACTTTCCACTTCCACTCCTCGGCGGTGTAGATGTAGGCTCTCTTTGCATCTTCGAGCTTCGCCACCCTCAGGATTTCCTTTATGTCCTCGATTAGAGACTTAATGTAGCTCTCTTCAAGCTCTATCGTCTCGTTCCACCACTCCTCCACTGGCTCTGGCCACTTTGCTAAGCTCACGAATTCCTCTCCTCCAAGCTTTTCCCAGAGCTCCTCGGCTATGTGAGGCGTAAACGGTGCCATCAGCCTGACCCAGACCTCTGCCAGCTTCCTCAGTGTTGAGCGCTTGGCCTCGTCGTCCCTCCCTTCGGTTCTCCGCATATACCAGCGCAGGTCATTTTGGATGCTGTAGAACGCCCACTGGACTGCAGTTCTCGTTCTGAACTCCTCAAGTGCCCTGGTTGCACCATCAATGGTCTTATTAAGGCGGTGGAGCATCCAGCGGTCAATGTCCATCAGCTCAACATCCCTCTTCTCATACCCGGCGAACTCGCTTATAAGCTCATAGAAGCGTTCTATCTGCTTTCTCAGCTTTCCAACTTCCTTTCTGCGCCAGTCGAAGTCGCTGTCGTGCTCGGCAAGGCCCATTATGTAGAGCCTCACCACATCGGCACCGTTCTCCTCGATGGCGTCGATGAAGTTCAGCACGTTGCCCTTGCTTTTGCTCATCTTGGTTCCTTCGAGGGTTCCAAAGCCGTTGACAGCGATGCCCCTTGGCCAGTGCTCCCTCCTGAAGATGGCCACGTGATTGAAGATGAAGAACGTCAGGTGGTTTGGAATCAGATCTTTGGCCGAACAGCGCCAGTCGAGTGGATACCAGTACTCGAACTCCTCCTTCATCTCGTGGATTGTCTCCGCAGGGATGCCGGTCTTTTCTGCCAGCTCTCTCTCCCTGTCCCCACTGAACTCTTCGAGGAAGAGGTAGTCGAAGAACTCAGGTGTCAGCTTCTCAGGATCAAGCCGGCCCTCTTCGCGCAGCTTATTCATATGCCTGCTTATAGTGTAATATGCCATGTAAATCGTTGAATCGCTCAGGCTCTCTATCACCCAGTCCGGATCCCATGGGAGAGGCGTTCCTAATCCAACTTTCCTCGCACAGGCTTTCTTGTCCAGCCAGTCTATTACAGCCTCAAACTGGGCGCGTCTTGACTCTGGGTAAATCGTCATATTCGCTAAAGCTTCCCTCGCCTTCTCCTTCCACTCTGGATTTCCGTAGTCAATGAACCACTGGTTGTGGATTATCTTGACAACCGCCTGATTTCCGAATCTCGAAATCACAGGCTTTTCTGCAAACTCATACATCATGTCTGCTATTCCCCTGGCCTGCATGTCCTCCGCAATCAGGTCCTTTACCTCCTGGACAGGCTTGCCCTTATAGGGCTCGATCTTGAAGACTCCTTTGTGGAACTCCGCTTTGTATATGTTCTTCGTGGCCTGTTCAAGCTTTTCCTCATCCTTCTGGTCTCTAACACCGAGTTTTTCCGCCTCTTCAACAGCCGGGAACTCGCCGTAGCCCTCAAGCTCGATTAGGGAGATGTAGCTTATCTCTTCAACTATACGCGGATCGATGTCATACTTCAGCAGAATCTCCGTGTTCCTCTTCAGGTCTTCCAAAGCAACGTGGTCAAATGGTGCATGAGCTGGAACGCTCATAACTACGCCTGTTGCATTGTCCGGATCAACGAACTCTGCAGGCAGTATTATTACCTCATCGCCGGTAACGGGATTTGTGACGTATTTTCCTATGAGCTTCTCTCCTCTGAACTCCTCTATGACCTCAATTTCCTTATCCTGGAAGCTCAGCTTGTAGGCGGCCTCTTTGCTGACTATCCAGATTTCCTCTTTTCCTCTGCTTCTGACCTTTGCCTTAACATAAACGGCATCTGGGTTCAGCCACATGTTTGTAACGCCGTAGACAGTTTCAGCCCTCAGTGTCGCCGCCGGCAGATAGATTTCCTCTCCATCCTCCTTCAGGACAAATTTTATCAGCACATATTCAAGGATTGGAACGTCTTCGCCCTCCATTATATCGTGGTCGCCGAGGGGCGTCCCCACTACAGGATCCCAGCGAACCCTATGGGCGCCCTTAACCACCAGCCCCATGTCCTTGAGCGTCCAGAACTGCCACTCTATGAACTTGCTGAAGGGCGGGAACAGGGATGTGGTGTGGAATTCCCTGCTCCAGTCGACGGAAAAGCCGGCTCTGATAAACGTCTCCCTCGCGGTCTTCATGAAGTATCTGACTATGTTCTTCGGGTCTTCAAATGTCCACAGGATGTCTTCCGGAACCTTGTAGACGTCCCTGTAAATCCAGATGGTCTTGGGGTCGCGGTGCTTTATGCGCTCTGCGATTCCGACGATTGGTGAGCCCGTAATGTGCCATGCCATTGGAAACAGCACGTTGTAGCCCTGCATCCTCTTGAACCTTGCAATAACGTCTGGAATTGTGTAGGTTCTTGCGTGTCCGACGTGTAAATGCCCCGAGAGGTACGGGAACGCGACGGTTATGTAGAACTTCTTCCTCTCATCTATCTTCGGTTCAAAAACCCTTTCTTCAAGCCATTTTTTCTGCCACTTTTCCTCAATAGCCTTGAAATCCACCATGGTCTGACCTCCCTACCCTGTCTGACCACCAGAAAGGAGCATGCGTGAAAATTTGATAGTGCCGACTAGGGGGACTACTGGAGAAATCAGCAACCGATGAAACAAAGGAGAACTCGATCCCCCCTCATTGGCATCGGGCTTAATATGGAGTTTGAGTATTTAAAAGTTTTGGATTCCCTCGCGAGCTTTTTATACTCTTTCGATGCAAATCTTAATGGTGGTTGGATGATTAGAGCATTTGCGAATGGGAAAATCTATGTCTCGTTTAATCCAAAGAGAACTGCTGAAGCCATTCTGGTGGCTTTCGGGAGAGTTCTTTACGCAGGTTCAAGTGAAAAAGTGAAGAGCATTGCCCAAAAGCTGGGTGGAGAAATCATTGACCTTCAGGATAAGGTCGTCCTTCCGGGGTTCATTGATTCCCATATGCACCTCGATGAGCTCGGCATGTCCCTCAATATGGTTGATCTGAGGGGCGTTAAGAGCATAGAGGAACTTAAGGAGAGGCTTAGGGAGTATGCCGCCAGTGCAGGCACAACATGGATTCTCGGCCACGGCTGGGATCAGGAGCTCTTTGAGGAAAAAAGGTGGCCCACGCGCTGGGATCTGGATGAAGCGGTTAAAGACAGGCCGGTGATGCTCTCCCGCGTTTGCTTGCATGCTGCGGTTCTAAACACGAAGGCCATGGAAATGGCAGGACTCCTGAACCTCAGCCTTGAGGGTATAATGAGAAATGAGGAGGGAGAAGCGACCGGTGTCGTCAAGGAACAGGCCTTTGAGCTTGCCCGCGAGAAGTTTAAGGAGACTCTGACTTTGGAAGACTACAAGCGCTTTATCGAAGACGGTGCCCGTTTTGCCCTCTCGAATGGGGTTACCACAGTGGGCTTTGTGAGTGTTGAGGAAAGCTCGATGAAGGCTTTGGCTGAGCTGAAGGCTGAAGGAAGGCTCCCGATAAGGGTCAGGGCCTACCTAGATCCTGGGCGGAGGGAAAAGGGCATGTATGACAGCACCGACATCCTTCAGGCCCTCAAAAAGCTGGGGATAAGAAGGGGCTTTGGCGATGGGAGGCTCAAAATAAACGGCATCAAGGTTCTGGCAGATGGCTCCCTCGGAGCGAGAACAGCTTGGCTCTCCAAGCCCTACAGCGACGCTCAAACAGAGGGATATCCAAACATAAGCGGAGAGAGCCTTAAAGCTCTCGTTAAAGAGGCCCATGAGGCCGGTCTTCAGATGGCGATCCACGGTATAGGGGATGCAACTATTGACATGATCCTCGATACATACGGGCACCTCGAAAATGTGGAGAAGCTGAGGCACCGAATAGAGCATGCTTCCATCTTGAGGGAAGATCAGATTGAACGCATCTCAAAGCTCGGTGCTGTTTTAGCAGTCCAGCCTCACTTTGTTATA
>WAPO01000202.1 GCA_015520705.1 Thermococcus sp.
TAACATATTCAATCTTGCCCACAGACCAGCCCTGAAAAACATAGAAGGCATCAAAGTCGTGGCATGCATGGACATCGACAAAAAGAGAGTCAAGGAAGGTGCGAAGGTCTTCAATGCTAGGGCGTTCCAGAATCTTGATGAATTTCTTGATTTTGATTTTGATGTTGTTGAAGTTTTAACTCCAACATACACCCATGCGGATATCGCCATAAAAGCTTTGAAAGCCGGGAAGCACGTTATAGTTGAGAAGCCGATAGCACTGACCACGGAAGAAGCTGAGAAGATGATCAAAACCGCTGAGAGTGAAGGGCTTAAACTCTTTGTGGGTCATGTAAGGCGTTTCGATAAAAGATGGGTTCAAATGAAGGAGGTCATAAAGAAGAGAAACATTCTCCCGATGCATATAAGGAAGACTGAAGTCCAGAATCTCCCATTCCCGGCACACTACTGGTACTGGGATGAAAGCAAAAGCGGCGGCGTTGCAGTGGACTTAGGAGTCCATGTGACCGATTTTCTCCGCTGGTTCTTTGAAAGCGAACCGGTTGAGGTTTTTGGGATAGGAAAAGCCATCAAAGAGGAGGCAAAGGCAAATAACACCTTCGACCACTTCATCATGATAATAAAGTTCGAAGGCGGAAAGGGCGGCATAGTCGAGGTCAGCTGGGCATATCCATATCCGGCGCGCTACGGAGTCTTCTACCACCACGTGGATATAATCGGCAAAAACGGTAGAATAAGATACACACCCCTCGACACACCCGTTGTCGGCGTGGCCAAGGCAAACTTTGAGATGCCCCGGTTTTCACCGCTACTTTCCACGTTCCCGGACGCATTTGAGCGCGAGCTGAGGCACTTCTTTGAATGCATTAAGAAGGATATTGAACCGGCAGTCACTGCACATGATGCCCTAATTGCCCTGAAAATCGCTGAAAAAGCCAAAGAGAGCGCTAGAAAAGGAGAGGTGGTGAGAATATGAAGAAGCTTAACTTTGGAATAATAAGCTATGCCCATCCTCACGCCATCAGATATGCATCCACAATAAACCAGAGCAGAAGGGCGAAGCTCTACGCCATATCGGGGGACGGGGCAAATTCGGATGTTGCCAGAGGAGAGGCGAAGAAGTATGGGGCCAAGTTCTACAAAAACTACGAGGCTCTTCTGAAAGATGAAAATGTTGAGGCTGTATACATTGCCATCGAAACATACAGACACAAGGAGGTTGCCATCAGGGCCGCGGAGGCTGGCAAGCACATCCTGCTTGAAAAGCCCATTGCACTCGCGCTGGAGGATGCCGATGAGGTAATAAAAGCCGCGAGGAAAAACGACGTGAAGCTCATGCTGCCCTTCAACCCCCGCTTCACAGAACCGCTGATAAAGGCAAAGGATATGGTCGAAGCGGGAGAAATCGGAGCGCTGGAATACATTCATGCAATATCCGAAAATGTAAAACCTCCCATCTTCCTTCAGGGACTTAACATGGAGTGGTTCTTGGACATCAGGAAATCAGGCGGCGGAGGCTTTATGGACACCGCGCCGCATGGAATTGACTCTCTCCTCTGGCTGACAAAAAGCGTTCCAAAGAAAGTTTATGCAGACATTGGAGCAAAGATATACGGCTTCCCTGTCGATGATATAGGAACGGCGGTTCTGGAGTTCAAAAATGGAATTATAGCGGTTCTTACAGCCGGATGGGGCAATCCAAAGGGATACTCCTACGGACTTGAGATCAAATACTATCTCGTCGGGAAGGAAGGATTCCTCGATGTCAGAACGGCGTATCCTGACTTCACCGTCTATCAGGATAGAGCAGAGAAAATATACTGGGACAGACCGGACGTGAGAGCTATAGTGGAGAACTTTGTGGCGGCTGTTTTAAAGGACAGAGAAGTTCCGATAAGCGGAGAGGATGCTAAAAAGAACCTGGCTATTGTTTTGGCTGCCTATGAATCCTCCAATAAAGGAAAGGTTATGCATATTGACATCTGATCTCCTTTTACATTTTTGTAAAATACAACCACTTCTAGTGGTTTGAAACATAAAACTTATATATTCCTTTTCCATTAAATATGCTTTGATGTATGGAGGTGTTGTCCCATGAATAGGAGAATACTGAGTTTATTTTTGATTGGTGTTTTGGCCCTTGCGATAGTAGCAAGTGGCTGTATTAGTGGAGGGGGTACAACAAGCACGAGCCCCAGCAAAACAACATCAAGCCCAACAGCCACCAGCACAACCACCAGTAAAGCAGGTGGTAAAGTTGTATGGGCTTCAACTCAGTTAGTTCCTCCCGCAGAGAGGGCTTTTATCCTTAACACGGTTCTACCAGGATTCAAGAAACAAACTGGAATAGACGTGGAGTTTATACCGATAAGCTATTTCGACTTAAGCACAAGACTTGCAGCCGAAGAGAAGAGCGGTAAGGTTACTATTGACTTAGTTGGAGATCTGCATGGAGCAATGGATTACTATGATTCACAGGGCTGGCTTATGGATCTAAGCAACATGCCTCAGCTTAAGGGAAGGACTTTTATCTCAACGTTCCAGAAATACTCCGTAATAAGAGGCAAAAAGGTATACATCCCGTGGATGAGTGCTACTTATGTGATGGTTATTAACAAGGAGGCTTTCAAGTATCTACCAAGCGGACTAACCGAGCAGGATGTCATACAGGGAACAGATAAGTGGACATATGATGCATTTTTAGAATGGGCAAAGAATATCTATGAAAAGACAGGTAAGAAGCTCGTTGGATTCCCAGTCAAAGGGCTCTTCCACAGATTCCTTCACGGGTATCTATATCCCTCCTACACTGGATATGAAGTTAAAAAATTTGACTCACCTGAAGCTATCAAGATGTGGGACTATCTCAAGAACCTATGGCAATATGTAAACCCCTCAAGCACAACATGGGATGAAATGGCAGATCCTCTTCTTAGAGGAGATGTATTGATTGCATGGGATCACACCGCAAGAATTAAGGATGCAATAACCAAAGAGCCTGACAAGTTTGTGGTTGTGCCTGTCCCAAGAGGACCAAAAGGCAGAGGGTTCATATTAGTTGTTGCTGGTCTGGCCATTCCAAAAGGAGCTCCAAACAAAGAGGCAGCGTGGAAGCTCATAGACTATCTGACAACACCTAAAGTTCAGGCAGAAACACTTTCACAGACTGGTTTCTTCCCTGTTGTTAAAGAGGCCAGTGAAGAACTACCCGCAGGGCCGCTCAAGGTACTTGCAAAAGGTGTTGCAGCCCAAGAATCAACATCAGATGCACTGGTTGTCATGATTCCAAACCTTGGAAAGTATGGCGGACAGTTTGGAGAATTATACAAAGAGGCGTTTAGAAGGATTGTCCTTCAGGGCCAGGATCCAGCACAGGTAACAAAAGACATTGGCGCCCAGTTAGACAAGCTCTTCCAAGAAGCCGGTGTGCCATTACCATGAGATTTTTCCCTTCTTTAATTTTTAGACTCTAGGTACTCTCAATACAATCTGAAAGCGGAGTCGCGATAACCTAAGGGAGGGTCATTTAATGGCGAAAAAAGTATCAAAGTATGTTCCATACCTTTTAGTTGCTCCGGCATTAATATATTTAGGAATCTTTATAGGCTACCCGATGATAGAGGGTATTAAGCTTGTTTTCTATGAAAATGGCGGGTTTTCCCTCGCAACAGTCCATAGAGCAATCAACAATTACTATTTCTGGCCAGCTTTGAGGAACACTTTGAGTTTGGTAGTGATAATTGTACCCACTCAGCTTATACTGGCTCTCATCTTCGCACTGGCTATGAACAAGGTATTCAAAGGAAGGAACATTGCCCTAACCCTTCTAATAATTCCTATGACATTAAGTGATATTGCTGCAGGTTTAATATGGTACTCTATACTTTCTCCTAGTGGATTCATGAATAAATTACTGATTAATTTAGGTTTAATTCACACTCCTATACAGCTTTTTGGTTATCAATTCCATACGAGAGAGTTTATTATGTTGGTATTTGTTGAGCTCTGGAGATCGACTGTTACGATATTTGTAATTGTTCTCGCAGGTTTGCAAATGATAAGCCAAGAGTATATCGAGGCAGCTGAAGTGTTTGGTGCTGGTTACTGGACGAGATTAAGGCGTATAATTATTCCTCTGTTGAAACCAAGCATTCAAACCGCCCTACTGCTGAGAACGATCTATGCATTCAGTATCTTCGGAATTGTTTGGGTCCTTGTGGGAAGAGATATTCCTGTACTGGCAGGAGAAGCATACTATCAAGTGACACAGATTAAAGACTATGGAGTCGGAGCATTCTACGCACTATTAATTGCGATTATGTCCCTAACCATTGGTATCATTTACCTTAGACTAACAAAAGCAGAGTATCTGGAGGTGAGAAGATGAACGAAAAGACAATGTATGAGCTCAGAAAAATCGGTTTTTACACTTTTATTTTTATTATTGTAGTGTGGATGGGCATACCTTTAATAGTCTCAACACTCTATGCATTCGGACTTCCAGATGAATACTACAACCCCCACAGGATAATTCCCTTCCACTTTACATTAAAGACTGTTAAAATGTTGCTCTTTACACTTGGTGGATGGGATGCTTTGAAAAACAGTGTTATTGTAGCAACTCTTGCAATAATAATTAGCTTTATACTCGGACTACCTGCTGGATATTCAATTGCAAGATTTATATTCCCAGGAAAGGATACTATAAAGCTCGGAATGCTCGCCCTCAAAATATTCCCAGTTCCTATAATGGCAGTCCCATTGGTGATGCTTTATATCAGACTACACCTCATCGACACTAGGCTCGGTGTTGCTTTAGCACATAGTGCTGGTGCCTTACCTCTTGTAGTCCTGATCACTGCAAGCATATTTGCAGGCACATCTGCAGAACTGGAAGAAGCGGGAATGGTATTTGGGCTTACGCGGTTCCAATCATTTCTCAAAATAACCCTTCCTCTAGCGCTCCCCGGCTTAGCCGCTGCAGCAATGTTCACATTCGTTGGTTCATGGAATGAAGTCTTTGCAGCCTCGGTTTTAACTTTCAGCCACAGGACACTACCTGCATTGATGCTAACATTAATGCAAACAGCGCCCGATTATTATAAATTCGCTGCAGCATTCATAATGGCATTTCCAGCTATGATATATGTGGCAGTTGCAAGAAAATATCTAATCTCCATGTGGGGAATAGCTCTAAAATGAGGTGGTGACAATGGTCGAGGTTAAGCTTGAAAACCTAAAAAAATATTTTGACAACGGACGAGTTAAAGCTGTTAATGATTTGAATTTAACAATTAGAGACGGTGAATTTCTCGTGCTACTCGGTCCATCAGGATGTGGAAAGACAACGACGCTGAGGATGATATCCGGACTGGAAGAACCGACTGGCGGAAAAATCTGGTTCGGAGACAGGGATGTAACCTACCTGCCCCCAAAGGACAGAAACATCTCCATGGTCTTCCAGAGCTATGCTGTCTGGCCTCACATGAAAGTCTACGACAACATAGCATTCCCCCTGAAGGTGAAGAAGTATCCGGAAAACGAGATTAGGGAAAGGGTAAAATGGGCTGCAGAATTGCTCCAGATCGGGGAGCTTCTCGACAGATATCCAGCCCAGCTGAGTGGCGGCCAGAGACAGCGTGTGGCAGTTGCAAGGGCTATCGTCGTTGAACCTGAAGTCCTGCTCATGGACGAACCGCTCAGTAACCTCGATGCCAAACTCAGGGTTACCATGAGGGCCGAGATAAAGAAGCTCCAGACAAAGCTCAAAGTAACAACCGTCTATGTTACCCATGATCAGGTCGAGGCCATGACAATGGGCGACAGAATCGCCGTCATGAACAAAGGGCATCTGCTGCAGGTGGGTCCACCGACTGAAGTCTATCTGAAGCCGAACTCCATATTTGTGGCCACTTTCATTGGAGCACCGGAGATGAACATGATGGAGGTCAGCGTCAAGGAAACCGAAGCAGGCATTGCCCTTGAAGGGGAAGGATTTATGCTTCCCCTCCCCTCAGATCTCGGGGAACTGCTGAGGAACCATATTAACAAAACGGTTATACTTGGAATACGGCCCGAGCATATGACAATTGAAGGCGTTTCAACGCTGGAGCATGTCAAGAGAGCTGCAAAAATAGAAGGCGTTGTGGACTTCATCGAAGCTTTAGGAACAGACACCATAGTCCATACAATGATAGGAGGCAAGATTGTAAAGATTAAGCTGCCGGGTCATATCCCCATCCCAATAGGAGAAAAGGTTAAAATAATTGTCGACCTCGATAATATTCATGTTTTCGACAGGGATACCGAAAAGGCCATAATATGAGGGTCTGGAATGGATGAAAAAGAGCTCAGAGCTCTGATGAAGGATTTAGGTTTGAACGAATATGAGGTAAGAGCATATTTGACCCTGATAAAGAGAGGGGCACTCACCGCAGGGGAGCTTGCTGCCCTCTCAAAAGTCCCTCAGCCAAGGGTATATGACGTCATACGCACCCTAATGAGCAAAGGGTTTGTAACAACCAGCGGGGGCCGTCCAAAAAAAGTTATCCCTGTAGAGCCTGCAAGGGTTCTCGATGCTATGAAGGCAAGATATGAAAAGAGAATAGCACTCGTTAGAGATGAACTTGAGAAGCTCTATACGCCTGTGGAGGAAACAGGCACGGTTCTCGTCGTCAAAAGCAAGATAACCCTTGAGGACTACATCAGAAAGGCCATAAGAAATGCTCAGCTTAATATATCAATAGCCGCTCCAGCAGGGTTTATAAAAAAATTTGAAGATGAGTTGATGGAGAAGCAGAAAACTGAGGTACATATATTCGCCTATGGAAAGGGCGAAATCCCCAAAGTCGGCAGAATTGTTAAGATTAGGGAGGTTGGAGACCCGCTTATAGTAATTCAGGACAGGGAGCTCGGTATCTACGCCCCCTACGATGCCCTCACAACAAGCGGCTCATCTCTCTATGGATATGCCCTCATAATCAAAGACCCCAACCTTCTGTTTATGTTAGATCGCTATTTCTATCATGTCCTGTGGCCAACAGGGAAAACAGTCCACCAGGAAGAGAGAAAGCTGGAGTTCCCGAAGGAATACCTCCGTATCAGGGAGCTGGTTGAGGACATAAAAAGCTTTAATCTCGTGGGATACAAGGTTGAGATATTCGGGAAGTTTGTGAAGACGAGAAGGGAAGCCCACATTACCGGTAGGATAGCGGGGTTTTTTGAAAGCGAAGGCAAGGTTATATCCAATATAACCGTGGAAGCCCAGAACGGTGAAAGATACGTTGTCGGAGGATGGAACTCCTCGCTTGAGGATATCGAAGCCGAGAGGATAATCCTGAAAGGAAGGTGAGCCCATGGAAGCCACAGCACTTGAGCTTGTAAAAACCGCCATTGAAGCAGCGGATCCATATAAAGCTGTCAGGAGCTCTCTGAGGCTGGAAGGAGACGAGGTGGTAATCCAGGACAGGCACTTCCCCGTTAAGGGGAGGATTTACGTTCTCGCATTTGGAAAGGCTGCATGCGGGATGGCAGGGGCTGCATTCGATGTGCTCGGGGACAGGATTGCCGAGGCGGTTATAGCCACGAAGCACGGCTATGCTTCCGGTTGTCCCCACGGGGACAACGTCCACGTCATTGAAGCAGGCCATCCTCTGCTGGATGAAAACTCCCTCCTAGCCGGAAAGCTCGGTCTGGAGCTTGCCCAGAAGATCGAAAAAGAGGACATCCTCCTCGTCCTCATCTCCGGCGGAGGCTCTGCAATTTTCGAGCTCCCCGAGGATGGCATAACCCTGAAAGACCTGATTGAGACCAGCGACCTGCTCCTCAGAAGCGGAGCCAAAATCCACGAGATAAACACCGTGAGGAAGCACATTTCCAGAGTTAAGGGAGGAAAGCTGGCAAAGCATGTAAAGGGGACTCTCGTGAGCCTTATAATCTCTGATGTCGTCGGGGACAATCTGGAGGCTATAGCCTCTGGCCCAACTGTGAAAGACCCAACCACGTTCAGCGATGCCCACGCCGTTCTCCTCCGCTACGGCATCTGGGAGAGGCTTCCTGTGAGCGTCAGGAGGCATATAGAACTCGGGCTGAAGGGGGAGAGGGAGGAAACGCTTAAAACCGACCTTCCAAACGTGCACAACTTCATCATCGGAAGTGTTGAAAGGTCGTGCACAGCTGTAAAAGAAAAGGCCGAGAAGCTTGGATTTAACGCCCGCATACTGACAACCGTCATGGAAGGGGAGGCCAGAGAGGTTGGGACTTTCCTCGGGTGCATGATACAGGAAATCCACCGCAGGAACAGGCCCTTCAGGAAGCCCGCGGTTCTGATTATGGGTGGTGAAACCACTGTGAATGTTGGAGACGCCGGGGGTCTGGGCGGGCCCAGTCAGGAGCTTGCTCTCTCAGCCGCCAGAAAGATTTCCGGCCTTGAGGGAACGGTTCTCGTTGCATTTGACACAGATGGCACGGACGGGCCGACTGATGCCGCGGGGGGCATTGTTGATGGCTCGACCTACGAAAAGCTGAAAAAGGCAGGTATTGACGTGGATGAGGTCCTGAAAAACCATGATGCCTATCATGCCCTCGAAAGGGTCGGAGCGCTCCTCAGGACAGGACCAACAGGGACGAACGTCAACTCAATGGTCATAGCGATAATCAGAGGGGAATGAAGTCCCAGCCCTTCCGGTGAACCTCTATTCCCTCCGTGATGATTCCCATCTTTTTTATCTCCTCCTTCAAACCTTCGATAAAGCGGCCGAACTTCTCCTCATCCGTCAGAATTTCATAGCTCTCGGAATAGTTTTCCCTCAAAATCCGCTGAAACTCCCTCCCCGAGGCCCTCAGATTCAAAACCTCAAAGAAATATCTCTCCACGAGCCCCTTTGTTTCCTCAACCACAGCTTCCACATCGGTGATTCCCGGGATTATGGGGCTGATAAAGGCATAAGTTCTCAGCCCAGCTTCGTGAAGCTCCTTTAGAGCATTTACCCTTGCCCTCTGAATCGGTGTCAGGGGCTCGAAGAGCCTTTTCTCCTTCCCGCTGAATGTGTTCAGCGTGAGGCCCACCTCAGCATCCCTGAATTCCCTCAAAATGTCCGCATCCCGTGTAACAAGGGGCGATTTTGTCAGTATGGAAAGCCTGTTCCTCTTATCCATGAAACGCAGCACTCTGCGTGTGTGCTTCATCTCTGCCTCAAGGGGCTGGTAGGGGTCGCTCACAGTTGACATGACGACGGTGCCCTTCACATGCTTCCTCGCAAGCTCGGGAGCGTTCTCCTTCACCTCAACCCAGCTGCCCCACGGCCCGTAGTCCTTCCACCTGCAGAGGAACTTTGCATAACAGTATCTGCAGCCGAACTGACAGCCGGCATACTGATTAACGGCATAATCCACCCCCGGAATCCGGCTTTTGATATACAGCTCTCTGGCCCGTCTCTTTACAATCCTCACAGCCACATCCATCATTCAATGGTAGTATTTATATCCCTTTATACTTAAGCCACAATCATGAGAAAAAGAGAAAAGGCTCTGAAGGTGCTCATGCTGCTAGCAGATGAAATCATAGTAGGCCTGTTGCTTCTGGTAATCCTTCTTTCCATTGGAATACACGTGCCCGTGGCGGCCGTTCTCATTCTCCTGGGAGTTCTGGTTGGCAAGGACATAATCGCCGCCCCTAGAATATGGAGGGACTTCGAGAGACGGGTTGAAGTGGGGCCGGAGGCACTCATAGGAAAGGAAGCCACTGCAATCACGGAGCTGAACCCTGAAGGCACGGTAAAGATTGGAAATGAATTCTGGAGCGCCAGATGCATCAGAGGTCACGCAATGCCAGGGGATAGGGTGAAAATAGTAAGAACCGAAGGCACTAAGCTTCTCGTGGAACGCCGAGGATAGAGAGTGCCCGGGCCACTTCTTCAGGGCTGTTGGTTGGGAAGGAAACGCTCCATCCATTGTGGCGCTTTATAAGCACGCAGCCCTTGGCTGGAAGGGTGAAGTGTATCGTCCCATAGCACTTCATCCAGTGGTCGGATACCCTGAAGCTTTTAATATCCTCAATCCTGATGGTTTTCCTCACGACCAGACCCATAACACCCCTTATCCGAATCTCCCTCCCGTCTATCTCTATCCTGACCGCAATCAGGTCAAGGAGCAGAAACACCAGAAGGAGAAGCGAGACGGCCATGATTTCAAAACCTTTACCTGCTCTGTATGTTTCCCATGTCCCCCACGCCATAGCGGCTATTGGGAGGAGTATAATCGGCAGGAACAGCCTGCTCACAATTCTCTCCTCGTAGAGAACCATACGTTTCACCAAATCAATCTCAACAGACAAGCTTATATCCTTTTAGATTAGAATTCCAGTGGTGGTGGAATGGTAAGGATAATGCCGGTCGACAGGTTGAGCGATGATGATGTCAGGGAGATACTGAGGAAATACAGAAAAATTGCCCTCGTTGGAGCCTCACCGAACCCGGAGAGGGCCTCAAACGATGTCATGAAGTATCTGATTGAGCACGGCTATGAGGTCTATCCTGTCAATCCACGGTATTCAGAGGTTCTCGGCAGGAAGTGCTACAGAAGCGTCCTTGATATCCCGGGAGAGGTCGAGATAGTTGATCTCTTTGTAAGGCCGAAGTTTGCAATGGATTATGTCGAGCAGGCTGTGAAGAAGGGTGCTGAGGTTGTCTGGTTCCAGTTCAGGACATACAGCAGGGAAGCCTTCAGAAGAGCCAGAGAGGCTGGATTGACAGCGGTGGCCCACAGGTGCATAAAACAGGAGCATGAGAGGCTTATTGGGTGATTTTCAGAAGTTTTAGAAGTTCCCTCGTGCTAAGCACTTCGATCTCTCGGATTTCTTTTAGCCTCTTATCGTTGCTCCACAGGGGCGCGTTCACCTTCAGAGCAAGAGCCACAAAGTCCGCGTCGTCCTTGTCGGGGCTTATCTCAAGGACAAGCGGGATAAACTCCGCGTAGAAGCTCTCTTCAACAAATATGACGTGCTCTCGGAGAACGTTTATTATCTCGCTGAACTCGCTTTCGCTGATTTGGCCTTTTTAATGACCTCATCCTTGTGTTCTCTCAGCTCTTCAAGGGCGAACTCAGGGCTTATAATCCTTCCCGAGAGCAGGAATATCACTTCCCTTGTTATTGCAGATTTCCCAAAGAAGGAGAAGAGCACGTTAGTGTTGGCCACCAGTAGAATATTTCCTCTCAAGGTACTCGCCCCTCCCCTTCCTAGCCTTCCGTCCGAGCTCAAGAGCATCCTCTTCTGAGAGCTCTGAGTCCTTTAGAATTTCGTTGACTCTGGCCAGACTCTTCAACCTCTCCGAGATTGCCCGGGCTATCAAGCCTGCAAGCTTCTCGTCCACGGTCGGCGGGACTTTCACCACTATATCCCCCACGCTATCACCATGATAACTTTGCCCTCTTGCTTATAACAGTTAACCCCTGAACCTTATCACGTGTATATCCCTCACAACCCTGTGCCTTTCCTCGAAGTCGGTGTATCTCCCGAGAACCTCAAAGCCAAGCTTTTCCAGCCATTTTCTGTCTTTTCTATAAATTCCGCCACCCCTAAGTTTGTATGCTGGAAAGACAAAGACAACCCTGCCCTTTCTTTTAAGGACATCCGAAAAGGAGTCAAAGACCTGATAGTAGAAGCGGTCAAGTTTGTTTGCCATCTGAACGGCCTCACCCTTTGAAGGGTTGTATTTGAGAGGCTCTCCAAGGTAGGGCTCGGTCACTATGGCATCAAATTTTATCCTGAAGCACTTCTTCAGCTTTCTCGCATCGCACACCTCAAAATGGGCACTTCTTTTGGTTCTGAACTCCTTCTTCAGCCATTTCAGGTTTTCCTTGGCCCCGTGAATGGCTCTGGGATTCGAGTCGCTGCCGTAGGCGTTGAGACCCTGAAGCACAAACTCCTGAACAATCGTCCCTATGCCGCAGAAGGGGTCGAGGAAATTTCCGCTTGGAAGTTCGGTCAGGTTCACCATTATCCTCGCCAGCCTCGGCGGAATCGAGAGCATAGGTCTCTGGATGGGCCTTTCGACATCAAGCTTTTTCAGCTCAAAGGGGTCTGCAACCTCAATGGTCTCCCCGACCCAGAGATTATCACCGAAGAGAAATACAAAGTCCTTCGTTTCGGGAAATCCCTTAAGGATGAGCTCAGCGGGCATTGCGTGAGTTCTGGCGGGCTTGAAAAACTTGGCAGGCCCATGGTTCTTGAAGTGCCTCTTTATTTCGCTCCCGAGCTTTCTCCACAGCTTCCAGTCACCTCTGCCATATATACTCACTGTGAAAAGTTTTGCATATTCAAGCTCCCCAACAGCGGCCTCACCCCCGCCAACCACTCTAACCAGTTTCAGCGACCCGCCGAGCCTCCTGAAGAGATGCTCAACCTTCTTTCTGCTCTCAAACACCACCCAGTTGCGGGACTCTTCAACAACCTTAACCCTCAGGTCAAAACGCCGTATAAACGCATAAAACTCCGCCCGGCTCAGTTGCGGATTCTTTCCAAAGATTACAGCATACATGATTCAGGATTTCGCCTTTCTTTTAAAAAGGTTTGGAGCGTTAAAGTTAATAGGAATAAGAACGAGAGAAGGACAAGAGACAAGCAGGGGATGGGAATGCTAATTGAAGAAATTATTTCTTCAGTCGAGGTCATCAGGGATCCCTATCTCAGGGCAGTTACATATGCTAAGATTGGTGAGAAACTTGTCCTGATAAAGGATGAGCACTTCAAAATAGCTTTCAGTAAAGCCCTTGAGACTGCAGATGGCGTGGATGATCCTGTAACAATGCTTAAATCCCTTCTGGCTGTTGGATACTCCCTGAAGCGGGTTGGTGTTAAATCTGCCAACAGAATCTTTCAGCAGGTTCTGGAGGACTCAAAGGTTCTCTCCCCGGCGGACAGAGATTCCCTGATGCATACAGCAGCTACATATCTGGCAACTGCAGGGGATATAAGTGGTGCGGTAATATTTGCAACGGAAATTCAGAAACCCGAGCTGAAAAACTCAACTCTCCTCGAGGTGATAAAGCGGAGCACTGCGTTTATGGGAGGAGAGCAGATAAAGATTGCTTACAAACTGAGAAAGATTAAGCTTGCACTGGAGAGCATAACGCTTGAACCGTACAGGTCAAAGGCATTTATTGAACTCATAAAAATTCACCTCAATCTGGGGAGCCATGAAAAGGCAATAAATCTTATTGAAGAGATAAAAGGAAAGGAATGGGCAAAACTGGCATTCAAAGAGGTGGTGTTTCACCTCAAGGACAAAAATATTCTCCATAGATACATTCCCCTCTTGGAAAGCCTGGCCGAGCGCCTCTCAAAGAAATTTGGTGATGAATTTCTCGTTGAGATGGCCCGGGCCTTCGCCCTCAGCGGTGCAGTTGAGGCGGCAGTTAGCCTGCTTCGAAAATCCAAAGGAAACAGCAGAGGCTTTTCTGAAATTGCCATAACCCTTATCGAAAAGAACATAGAGGTTCTTCCCGAGTTTATAGATGCTCTCTCCTCTGAAGAGGCAGGAACTGCAGGTAAAGAGCTCATGAACTATCTGCTCGATCATCCTGAGAAAGGAACACCTGAAATCATCTCTGCAATCAAGAAAAAATCCCCCGGCGAAGAGATTCTGGTTAAACTCGTTAGATATCATCTTCTGAAAGGCAATTTGGAGAGCGCTAGGGAAATTGCGGTTCAGATTAAAGATGAAAGACTTCGTTCTGTGGCTTTGGCAGATATCGCCCACAGCTTCCTGAAAAAGAACAGACTTGCAGAAGCCATAGATGCAGCACTTGAAGTTAGGGATCCAAAGTTTTCATCTGTTCTGGTGTCGGAGATTCTCTTAAAGGCTCTTGATGATAATATCAAAACGGGAAGGTGGCAGGATGAAGTGGTTCAGACCGCTGATCAGGAGAAAAAAGAGAAGTGAGGATGGTGTTGAATATATAAAAAGCCTCCTTGAGAATCTTCTCAGCAGAAAAGGCCTCTACAGAGACGAAGTTCTTCTCAGAGACACAGTGGATGAACTCTACACCCAGCTGAAAAAACTGGCTCTTGAGGGAAGAAATCAGAAAATCATCATGGCCTATGAGAAGGCAGTGATATTGAAATATCTCTCAGATAAAGAGGAATTAACGGAGAAGGAGATACTTGAGGAGATACTCAGGCTTGTAGGGAGGTGATGAGATGGTTTATGAGCTCAGCGTTAAAACCTCCCGGAAGTTTGAGATAGTTGATATAACGGATGAAGTTCAGCGTCTCGTATGGAAGAGCAACGTAACGGATGGAATCGTCCTCATATTTACAAGGCACACAACAACAGGTCTCTTCATAAACGAGAACGAAAATGGCCTCCTCCAGGATATTATGAAAAAGATGGAGGAGATAATCCCGGAAGGAGCCGGCTACAGCCACGACAGGATAGACGACAACGCCCACAGCCACCTCAGGGCATCCCTGTTCTTAAATCCGGAGGTTGCTGTCCCTGTGAAAGAAGGGGAGCTCATGCTCGGGGTCTGGCAGAGGATTTTGTTCGTCGAGCTCGATGGGCCGAGGAGGAGGAAGCTGCTGGTAAAGGTATGCAGCTGCTGAGCCTGCATCTCTATCCACCTGCATACTGGGCATAATAGGCGAGAGCCTTCAGGAGTTCGTTAAATCCCTCAAACGTCACCAGCGAGAGGGGGATTGCATCCTGTTCGAGCCGTTTTCGGATGATCTTCCTCAGCTCCTCAACCCTTTCCTCCGGGACTAAATCCACTTTATTTATGACGATTATTATCGGCTTTTCATAGCGCATCTTCAGGAGATGGTGGAGCTTTTCCATACCCCTGTGGAGGCCGTACTGTGCATCCACCATGTGGATAATCACATCGGAGGATATTATCTCATCAATCAGCCTTCTGAATTTTTCCTCGCTGAGAACCTTGCCCCTGAACTCCATTTCCGGGTCGAAGAGTCCGGCGGTGTCTATCAGCACAAATTCATCCGCACCGCCGGAGGGGTTTTTCATGCTCTTCGGTATCTTCAGCTTTCCAAAGCGCCTCCTTATGATGCCTTTCGTCGTGCCGGGCAGGTTCTCAACCTCGCTTATCTTTCCCCCGATGAGTGCATTCATGAGGGTTGATTTGCCGACATTCTCGGCACCGATAATCGCAACCTTTATCATATCCCTCACCATTAAATATAATCAATCATCCCGATATAAGTCTTAGGTGATTGCTATGCCGAAGAGAACAAAGCTCGGTCATCATTATTATTATATCGTTACATCCGAGGAGCTAACCAACGGCAGGTTTAAGGGGAAAAACGTTGTTCTGGAGGGCGTTGTGCAGGACAAGCCCCATGTGGAGTTCCTTCCGATGGAGCTGCCCAGCTCAAGGACTACCTTCCACGTGGATGGGTTCAGGGTTGAGTTTCCCGGAACGCCCTATGTGGGCAGGGGTGATCTGGTTAAGGTGTACGGACGCTTCGTCGGTGATGGGATTATAGCGAGCGCCATAGAAACCGAAAAAGCCCTCTACACCGCGGAGGATTGAACATGCTTTCTCTTTTCTTTGAGGCTGGAAAGCTGAAGCGCCTTCCGAGAACAGGCTGGCTCCTCAGAGGCATTCCAAACCCGGAAAGCATAGCCGATCACTCTTTCAGAACGGCTCTCATAACGCTGTTTTTGGCCGATGACCTGAAGAACAGGGGCATTGAGGTAGATGTAGAGAAGGCCGTTAAGATAGCACTTCTTCATGATCTGGCAGAGGCCAGGATAACCGATGTGCCACTGAGCGCCCAGCACTATATTGACAAGAGGAAGGCCGAGAAAAAAGCTGTGATGGAAATGCTCATAAAAACGCCGAACCCGGGCGAATACTTTCGTCTGTGGCGGGAGTATGGGGAGGGACTAAGCCCGGAGGGAAGGCTTGTCAAGTTTGCAGACAGGCTTGAGATGCTTATTCAGGCATGTGAATACGAGGAGGCAGGCTTCAGGAACCTCGATGAGTTCTGGGCTGCACTGGAAAGCCTGAGGAACAGCGAGTTTTACGAGCACTTCAAAGATTTGGTTGAGGAACTGGCGGGGAAGCGTGCAGGTAAACACAATAACTTACGTTAATGCAATTGTTTGCTCAAAATGTTTAAATACCCGATTCCGGGTATTCTATTGGTGATTTCATGAAAAGAGCAGTCGTTTTAATAAGCCTCCTGCTTCTGGCGGTTGCGGCAGCTGGATGTGTGGGCACTTCATCCTCCAAGGCCTCCACCCCAGAGGCAAAGCTCATAATCTTCCATGCAGGGTCGCTGAGCCTTCCGCTGAAGGATCTGGAGGATGAATTCGCGGTGTATGCTGAGAAAAACCTCGGAACGAAGGTGACATTTCAGGATGAGGCAAGCGGGAGCGTCAAGGCCGTCAGAAAGGTGACAGACCTCGGAAGGAAGGCCGACATCGTGGCCACCGCCGATTACACCCTCATCCCCCAGATGCTTGTTCCGAACTACACGGACTTCTATGTTCTCTTTGCGACAAACGAGATAGTTATAGCATTCACCAACAAGAGCAGGTATGCTGACGAAATAAACTCCAAAAACTGGTATGAGATTCTGGCAAAGCCTGATGTGAGCTTCGGCTTCAGCGACCCGAATCAGGATCCCTGCGGCTACCGTTCAGTCATGGTGACAAAGCTGGCCGATCTTTACTATGGAAAGCCCGTCTTTGAGACCCTGATTGAAAAGAACACCAACATAGCCGCCAACGGAACCCACATCTACGCTCCCAGAGAGATACAGATAAAGGACAGGCGTGTCGTGATCAGACCAAAAGAAACGGATTTAACAGGCCTCGTGGAGAGCGGAAGCCTCGACTACTTCTTCATCTACAAAAGCGTCGCAGAGCAGCACCACTTGAGATACATCGAACTGCCAAGTGAAATAAATCTGGAGGACTTTAAGAAGGCCAGTTATTATGGTCAGGTGAGCATAACCCTCGGCTCAACAGGGAAAACGATAAAGGCGAAGCCGATAGTCTACGGCATTACCGTTCTCAAAAACGCCCCTGATAAAAAACTTGCAATTGAATTCCTGAAATACCTCCTGAGCGATAAGGGCAGGGAAGTTTTCAAAAAGAACTACCAGGATTTTCTGAACCCGCCTGTAGCCTTTGGAAGGGTTCCCGACGAAATCAGGGACATGGTGAAAGTTGAAAAGTGAAGTTTTTATTTCTCTTTCCCAATTATCTGGGGGGATTAGATGAGGCGCGACTACACGCTCTACCTCTTCGCAGCACTTGGCAGCTTCCTGATCATCTACATAGCTCTCCCCCTACTCATCATATTCCTCAAACAGACAGCCGATATCGGCATGCTGATCAAAACCCTCCACGACCCCCTCGTCATCAAATCCCTCCGCAATTCCCTTCTTACGGCTACAGCCACAGCCCTGATTTCCCTTCTCTTCGGCGTCCCTCTGGGATACGTCCTTGCAAGGAAGGAATTCCACGGAAAAAGCATTGTTCAGGCCGTTGTTGATGTTCCCATAGTCATCCCCCATTCAGTCGTCGGCATAATGCTCCTCGTTACATTCTCAAGCGCCATACTCGACAGCTATACAGGCATCATTGCGGCAATGCTCTTTGTTTCTGCGCCTTTCACAATAAATGCCGCTCGCGATGGCTTTCTGGCGGTTGATGAAAGGCTTGAACATGTTGCAAGAACCCTAGGGGCTTCCCGACTGAGGGCATTCTCCTCGATAGCGCTTCCCATAGCATTTCCTTCGATAGCGAGCGGGGCCATAATGACATGGGCCAGAGCCATAAGCGAGGTTGGTGCAATACTCATCGTTGCATACTACCCGAAGACGGCACAGATCCTCGTCATGGAATACTTCAACAACTACGGGCTGAGAGCGTCGAGACCGATTTCCGTCATCCTCGTGCTCATGAGCCTGACGCTCTTCATCGCGCTGAGATGGCTTGTGGGGAGGGCGAAAAATGCTTGAGGTCAGATCACTCTCAAAAAACTGGAAGGAGTTCAGTTTAAGAAAAATCAGCTTTGATGTCCGGAAAGGAGAATATTTCATAATCCTCGGCCCGAGCGGGGCAGGGAAAACACTCCTTCTGGAGCTTATTGCAGGGATATACGAACCTGATGAAGGTAGGATTCTCATGGATGGAAAAGACATAACAGGCCTGCCACCGGAGAGGCGCGGTCTGGCATACATCCCCCAGAACTACGCCCTCTTCCCCAACATGAGGGTTTTCGACAACATAGCTTTTGGCTTGAAGCTGAGAAAGCTTCCAAAGGCTGAAATCGAGAAGAAGGTGAAAGAAATTGCAGAAATCCTCGACATTTCGCACCTCCTCCACAGAAAGCCCGGAACGCTGAGCGGCGGGGAGAGCCAGCGTGTTGCGATAGCGAGAGCACTGGTGATAGAACCGGAGCTCCTCCTCCTCGATGAGCCCTTCGCCAATCTCGACGTCCAGACACGGGGAAGGCTCATCAGCGAGATGAAAATATGGAGGGAAGACCTTGGATTCACAGCTCTGCACGTTACCCACTCATTTGAGGAGGCTGTGAGTCTCGGCACCCGGGTTGGCATTATGCTTGACGGCAGGCTTGTTCAAATTGGTGGTGTGAGGGAGGTTTTTTCCAGACCGGCGAGTGAAGCGGTTGCCAAGTTCCTCGGCTTTGAGAACATCATAGAGGGCACAGCAAGTGGAAGGGTTCTTAAGGCCAACGGGCTCAAGATAGAGCTTCCTGTGGAAGCTGAGGGCAGGATCAGGGTGGGCATCAGACCTGAGGATATAATACTGTCCCTCAACCCGGTTAGAACCTCGGCAAGAAACGTGTTTAGAGCTGAGGTTGAGGCCGTGGAAGAGCTCGGTCCTCTTGTTAGGGTGCAGCTGAAAAGCGGCGGTGTTGAGCTTAGGGCTTTCATAACCCGCTCCTCCATGCTGGAGATGGGGATAAGGAAAGGGAAAGAACTCTACGTGGGCTTCAAAGCGAGTGCCCTTCATGTCTTTTGAGACCCGGGCAGTCAAGTCTCTCCACAAATATTTTGATGTCGGCCACGGGTGTTCCGTCCATCGCATCTATTCGGTCGATGTGCAACTTGTTCCCCTCGATGCGGTGTATTCTGACCGTGTAGAGCGCTATGGGATTCGGCCTGTAGGGGGAGCGCGTGGCAAAGACTCCAGTGAGTGGATTTTCTGGGTCTCCATTCGGATGAACCTTAAGGGTTTTCCTCCTCTCCGGGCTGTCGCTCCCGTGGAACCAGAGAATCAGCTTGATCCAGTCACCTTCACGGAGGTCTTCTGCCGCTTCCATGAACTCCGGCCGAATTTCAATGAAGGTCTCGCCATTTTTCCTGATATAGCCAACTGGAACGATTTTAAATGGTTCGAAGTTCATAGGCATCATACCTTTCATTGTCCCGGGTTTTTATAAATGAACCGCAAAATTTAAAACTAAATCATCCATATAATTGACAATCTAAAATAGTAACGGTGGTCTGGATGGAAGTTATAGAGGTTTCAGAACTATCTAGAGAAATCATTGACGCTATCTCGGAGGTTTATCTGGGCAATAATGATGTTATCACAAAGGCCCTTGCAGCTGCCCTTGTCAATGGTAACGTTCTCTTTGAAGATCATCCAGGTCTTGGAAAAACCTTGCTGGCCAAGTCATTTTCCCGGGTATTCGGTCTTAAATACCGCAGGGTGCAGTTCACGCCGGATCTCCTCCCAGCCGATATACTCGGAACCAAGGTGTGGCGTCAGAACACGGGTACCTTCGAGCTGGTTAAGGGTCCCATATTTACAAACGTACTCCTTGCCGACGAGATAAATAGGGCTCCACCAAAGACCCAGAGTGCGCTCCTGGAAGCGATGGAAGAACGGCAGGTGACGATCGAAGGGGAGACACTTCAACTCGACGCTCCCTTCTTCGTCATGGCAACTCAGAATCCCCTTGAATACGAAGGTACATATCCCCTCCCTGAAGCACAGCTTGACAGATTCCTCCTTCGTTTGAGTACCGGCTATCCAAAAACCCTGAGCGACGAGATGGCCATACTTGAGGCACGCTTAAAATGGAAGAAAGATGATCCCACAGTTGACCTTGAGCCAGTAGTTGACAGGGAAACCTTTCTGGAGATGCAGTTCGCTGTTGAAAGCTCGATTTATGTTAGCAAGTCCGTTGTGAAATACATTGCCGAGCTTGTGAGAAATGCAAGGCAGAACGAGATGGTGGAAGCGGGCCCAAGTCCGAGGGGTGCTCTTGCCCTCCTGAAGGTTTCAAAGGCCGGCGCTGCAATTGAAGGCAGGGATTTTGTCATTCCAGATGACGTTAAACGCTTTGCCGTTGATGCTCTCGCACACAGGATAGTTCTGAAGGCTGAATACTCATTTGAAGGTATTACCGGCGAGGCTGTGGTTAGGATGGCCCTAGATAAAACCCACGTTCCAAAAGAGAGTGAGGGTTAATGAACCGGGAGAAGGCGGCCCTTCTGGTGTTTCTACTCTCTGCCCTGATGGTTCTTTCTCTGAGTTACTCCATAATCCTCATAGGAGGTCTGAGTTCCAAGAACGTTGAGCCCACCTTTTCCAGATCTAACAGTCGCAACGCAAGAAGCAGCCAGCCCCATGATTCTTCCCATACACAGCAATCTGGGAAATTCCCTCCCTGGGGAAACTTCACGTTTAAAAAAACCAACATAAGTGCAAACTGTCCCGTTGCTATACTGCCTGAAAACCCGATGCTGGTCTGTGTGGATACACCCGCTAAAGGTATTCCAATACAAGACAACGCCAGCTGGAACATTATTGTTCGGTATCCGGGTACGTACTACGTCCCATTGAACGGATACGGTATGGCCAGAGGCACCAACGGTGACAGCTACCTGAGTGCAAACAAATCTATGTACCTAGCCCCCACAGGGGGTATGTTCAGTGTGGTTGTTGGTTTTAGGGCTTGGGCCCACAACATAACCGCTCTTAAATCTTCGTACCTTAGAGTTGTCAACTCCACTTTCAAAACACGCAATGAA
>WAPO01000203.1 GCA_015520705.1 Thermococcus sp.
AACCAAAGCAGCCATGGCACCAGTCCAGAACCTCAACGCCGATGCAATGCTCGACACCGAGGTCAAAAACCCCGACACGATAGCGCCAATAGTTTACGCTGTCGGCGGTCCGGTGGCCAATGAATACACCAAAGCCATCCTTGAGAAGAACGCTGACAGGCTACCCGTTAAGTTCGTCAAAGAAGGGAATCAATGGTATATTGTGGACAAAGACGGGAACAAATGGGGCAAAGGCTACGGCCTCATCCTCATAATCCCTGCCGCCGAGAACCCTGCTGACTTCCAGATAAGGCTCTCGGAAGGAAAAACCAAAGTGGCCGACATCGTTGTGGCAGGAACCGACAGGTGGGGCACCTATGCCGCTTGTGGTCTGCTCCAGGGTGAGTTCTTGAAGCTTATCCTCGGCGGGAAACCAGAGCCAGAACTCGAGTACTTCCTCCAACTCCAGAGCAGGATACTACTCCTCTTCGGCCAGAACCCGCTCGAAGCCTTCAACGTGAACCTCGACCCAACAAATCCATTCAAGCTCCAAGTGCTGGCCATCATCGTGGACAAAGATGGAAAAATAGTGAAAGTCGTGACTGGTTGATATTTTCTTCTTTTTTCACTCATATTTAATGCGGATTACAGAAGCGATTAGCAAGATAAGTAAGTTAATAAATGCCATTGTTGCGGGAAGCCCCGCTTCGAGAAGCAACATGATGGCCAGTGCATAACCCGCAAATCTAAAAATCAAATAACTCATTGGTGCCGTTAACCCTTCAGCAGCCGTTTCAAACAGTCCTACAATATCCACCATTGCGAAAATTCCCACAAACAAAACTTTCATCATGAAACTGAATTCTAAGGTGCTTAGCATAACTGCATAGACAGCCGAGACAACAACTCCTATTATTGCCCCAACAAGAACTTCTCCCACAGTATCTGAGATCACAGAAGCAGGGTTATCCATCTCAGGCCCTCCTCCGCTCTTTATTAAAGCGTTAGAGTTTTTACGCAGAGGTATAAGAAGGTTTCGCCTCTTGGAATTGGAAAACGTTCAAGAAGGGAGAATCCAACAACCTCACTTAGCCCTGGATTACCTGTACCCACCTTTGTAAATGTCCTACATATTTTCTTGAAATTGCTTTACTTGGTTCAGATTCCATTATATTATCAATAATTTTTTCTAAACTTTCTATTTCTTTATGAATGTCAATTTTACACTCCTTGTTTCGTTCTTTTAGGAACTCTAACTTTAATTGAGTTTTTAATTGACCAATCTTGCCTCCAAGCTCCTTGTATTGTGATTTCTCCTCATCTGACAAGAGCGAAATTCTAAATCCATTACGAGTCATGCCCTTTTTCCTAAGCTCAGAATACTCTTTGTCCAGCAAGAGTAGCTCTCGTATAATTGAGAGAATCTCCTGAGTTTTCTCGTATCCAAATCTAACCCCATATTTACTGAGGACAGGTACTGCAGTTTCTATTGTAAACTCTCTTCTCAAAAACGGGATGTATACCTTGTGGTATTCCCTTCCAGCACCACTACTAGAATATTTAACATCCCCACCAAATATTCCATATGATATCCCATATGGTTGGAGAAGGATATCAAAGAAATTCGAATACAAGATGACTACCTTTTGCCTGTATTGTTTGATAAACTCTATAAACTCCTTATATGCTTGGAGATAGTCCTCTGAAATAGACCGCTTATCAAAATCCGCTATCCATATACCTAGCATTGTTCCAGGGAGTTCTGTCAAATATTTGATAACTTTGTCATACTCAGATTGTAAAAGAAGATCCTTATCTAAAATGCTCAGAATGGGAAAAATCTCTTTATCTCCAGCAAAATGTTCGGCGTATTTTGCTAGTTGTACATTAATACTAATCCATTCATCGTCAAAATCTTCAATTGGGAAATATGGAGGGATAATCCACGTAGGACGTAGAGGACTGTCCTCAGATAAACGTCTCAATAGCACGGTCTGTTTTGATGGAAGAAAGAGATTATTCTGAAATGAGACCACTTTTTCCACAAAAGATTTGGCAAACTCTTCAGTAAATATTTCCGGATACATCATGCTTTCTTCTTGAGGTATACTATAGCTCTCCTTTAATTGCTGGATTGAGATTTTTTCTTCATCTTCGGAAAACTCTGGATGAAACCGATATGTGGAAGGATCAATAGCAAATGGCTTTCCAAGACGTCCAAGAAGTTGAGACAAACTCTTAAATTTCAATAATGCTATTGGTGCTTCTATTAATATGGCAGAGTAATACTCTTTTCCCTGTATTAGTGCTTCTTTATCTCGGGGCAAATATTTTACAAAACTTATATCAACCATGGTGGTTCACCAGGCCTCAATACTATCTCAGCACGCTTCTTGTCAATTGAAACGATACCCACATGATAATGTTCAAAGATACTGAAATCCAATTTTTCAACAACATCCCGAGGCAGAGCGACATACGATTCATCGAAAAAATAAGAATTCAGATATGCTTGGAACAATGCTCTTTCCCAATCTCTTGTTTTAACTTCAACAGCAGCTTTCTTTACATCGTTTATAAAAAGCAGATCTACTCTTTTTCCAGTTTTAAGCGTCCGGAATATTGGAACTTCCTTTTCCACACTATGATATCCCAACCCCATGAATAGTGCAATAATCGGTCGGTACAACCGCTTCTCTCTCATGATGGATATTATAGTAAGATAATGTTATAAATATTTTTATAAACTGATATCCATCTGAAATTTGGGGAGAAGTATGCGGATAGGAAATCTTGAATTAATGGTCTTGTTGTTGTATACCAGCAAAAATAACAGGATAGTTGGTAGATTACGGTTAGCTAAACTGTTGTTTATAGCTAGCAGAGAAATTTCCTTGCCCGATGTAATTATTGAATCTTCCGAATTTGTTCCTTACAAACAGGGACCATATCCCCTGGACTTTAATGACATTTTAGAGGTAGCTCAAGATAACGGGTTAGTGGAAATAGAAGATAATCAATTTACACTGACTCCAGAAGGTATTAGAATTGTCAAAGAATTGTTTTTACCAGACAAAACGGGTAGGGAACTAATTGATCAAATAAGGCAAATAGTGGACAGATTTAAAGATGTGTCAGATGATGCTATCCTTGCCTATGTTTATCTAAAGTATCCCGGATTCGCCACAAAATCCGAAATAAAAAGGCTAGTATTCTCAAGAATTCAGGAAGGCTTGAGGTCGTTTGTTAGATTATCAAAAATTGCGAGAATAACTGAGGCTGAAGTTGCCGAGGCCCTTGAAGATGCAAGAAAAGCAACGCTACAAAAGCTATATGGGTGAGGTAGTGTGGCTATTCGTATATTGATAGACACTAACGTTATCATCTCGGCGTTGTTTTTTAATAGGAAACCTCTGGAGCTTTTGGAGTTATGTATCCAGAGTAAATTGGGCTTATCTAACATTAAAATCGAATACATTATCCCCCAATATGTTCGAGACGAAGTACACAAAGTGATATCTAAAAAATTCCAAATGTTGTATACCTCCGACAAGAGAGTGTTATTAGACGGAATTTTTGAAAGTGCCGAAAACATAACATACGATGAACTCAGAGAATACCTACCTGAGGCATCAGAGATAGTTGGTTCTATCGACAAAAAAGATGTTCCCATAGTTGCAGCAGCATTAGCATCCAATCCTCACTACTTAATAACAGGCAACCAAAGACATTTCTCGAGACTAGAGAACGACAGAGAGATAAAAATATTATCTCCGTCCAAGTTCTTAGAGAATATCAGGAGAACATTTCAAAAATTTGATACGGATATCTACATTTAATTTTACAACAGCCCGCTGCAGTTGAACCTTTGAAAGGATTTCCATGAAGTAATAAAGTTAATGGGAATCTATCCCGAAAGCAAAAGGGAGATTATCGCTCCACTTATTAGACCCGCAAGTACCCCTATTATTAATTGTTCAATCGTTTTTCTCCGATGATTTTCTTTAAATACTATGAGTAACGGAGGGATAATCTGTCTCTCCGAGGAAAGTTGTATGATCACAATGATCACAAAGATGCCTATGATAATTGCTGTACAGAGCCAGAATACTGCCAAAGCTATGTTCCCGGTTTTTGTAATAATCTTCTCAATCCCACTACTAAACAAATACCCTGAAAGAAACATCAATATGGCCAGAAACCACCAATTATTTACAATGCGTCCTATAACAGTTCTACGTCTGCTCAGGAATTCCAACAATCTTTGCGACAAGCTTCGAACCCATGTGTCTTCTCCTTCAATCATTAGCTCTAGACTATTACCATCTAAATCAAAGTATGTTCCATGTAACCAAATAGAACCCTTTATACGCTTATGCTCTTTCTCAATGACATAAAGTCTCCACTGAATGTATTTAATGCTATCGGGCTTTATTGGATCATCAAGGAGGTCTTTAACCGAATTATAACTCCTATTCCAGCCATCGTATCTTATCTCAATGTTCTCCTGGATCTTGTCATTTTCAGATATCGAACTATGTAATATTTTCTCTAATTCCACAAGATCCCGCGAGGTTAGTCTTAAAGCAGGCAGTTTCTTCTCAAATCTCGTCATTGGGCTTCCTCCGTGCCTCTGATATCTGGCAGCATTGAAATGAAATATTCATTATTCCTTAAATAAATTACGTACGTAATTATTACCCTCGTCTCTCGTGTTCCAATTTTACTCCTCTCGCTCGACTCAGAAGCCAGAAGGACCTCAACGGCGGATAAACAACCAGGCAAACAGTCGCTTAACGGTAAACCTTATGTATGACTAGGGGCATACAAAAAACAAAGTTGCTTATAGTTAACATCAGATAACCAGGGGAAAGAGGATGGGGGCGCTGTGGATGGGCTCCACATTCAAAACAAGATGGGTAAAAATCAGAAGCAGAGATGCCATCGCCCATCTAAAGAGTATGAAAACATTCCTACACACCGGTAAATTCTTTGAAAAGAACGAAAAAGGCGAAAATATCTACATCGGCAAATATCTAGTCGTGAAACACTTTACTGCTGACGGAAAAGATTATTATGAAATTTACTCCCTAACCCGAGACCCCAAGAAAGGCGTCGAAGGATGGGACGAGATAGCACTAGTCGAACACGACCCTGCAAAAGACACCTGGCGCTACACCAATAAAAAGCCAAGAAGCGGGACCTGGTACAACAAATTCGCAATCCTATGGGGCAAGGAGAAAGGCTACCTTATGGAAACCTACCTCTCCGAGGTGAGTAAATGAAAGAAACCAAAGAACCATTAGCGAAGTTCCAAGCAAAAGTGAATAAAGACGGTAGGGTTAGCATTCCAAAGCAAATCAAGGATGTTTTAGGATTTGAATCAGACGACTACTTGAAAGTCATTATACGAAAGATAAATGCGGCAAAGGAAGAAGGCATAATTTATGTATATGGTCAGGCTTTTGTAGTCCTTCGAGTGGGTATTAGAGGGTATATTGTAATCCCACAGAAAATTCGCAGAGATTTAGGTCTTAAACCCAATGAGAGTGTAGAAATCGTCATCCTCGATTATTACCCATCAACGACAGATCCTCAAGAGTTGGAGAAACTGTCATCATCTACAAGATTTAGATATCTTTTTTTGGACGTTTAATATATACATATATATATTAATTCTTGAAAAAGAAGAGAAGAGAAAAGAGATAAGGCATATTTTCTGCTCTCTGAGGGCTCCTTTTTTGGAGGTTGAATTTTTGGATACATAAAATCCTGATGATCTAACTAAGAAAAGTAACACTCGTCTGGCAAAATTCAGCGTTTTTAGAGGTTTGCATCTCTGTGCATTCAGTTACTTTTAAATGTTACAAAATCGAGACCCCTAAATTATTACAGCCACTAGTATTATGGCCTAATTTATGTATCCAAAAATTAACATGTAACAATTTTGCCCAACGCTGAACTTTTCCAGCCACACAAACCTTTTAAGCTTTCCATCCGTATGGTTTATGTGCAAATTGCACATAATCAGGTAAATAGCACATAAAGGTGGTGGCCATGAAGACCTATGTGGTCGAACTCCCGCAGTCGGCTGTTGAGAAGATTAAGGAGATAAGACAGAAGCTCGTGGAAAGGGGACTTAACGTCAAGGCCAAGGACTTAGCCAGCCTGATCGAGTTCGAGCTGACTTTTCTCGACGAGACGGTTGAGTACTGCAGGAAGAAGCTCAAGGAGTGTGGGGAGGGTGCCAAGGAAGAGGAAATATGACGCCGTCAGGCGTGTGGAGTTCCTTCTTCCACCTGAGAAAGTCGAGGAAATGGAGCAGGCCAAGGGACGAAAGCCTTGGGGTGAGTTCGTTTGGGAGCTTTGGGAGTTCTGGAAGGCCCATCATCCAGAAACTTCTTAACGGTGTTGTCAATGCCAAAGAGAAACTATCAGCGACGCACAGCAGGCCCCGGAAGGCCACGGAAATACGGCGAGGATTTAAAGAAATTTCAAGCACCCACTCCAGGATCTACATACGATAGGCTCTACGCTCTCAAGGAAAAGCTCGGTGTTCCTTTCTCTGAGCTCTTAACTTGGCTCGTGGATCTCGCCGAGGGAAAGATTGATGAGATAGAGCTACAAGCGAAGCTTAAGCATCAAGAGAATTACATCCAGCAGCTCGAAAAGGAAAAGCAGGCTCTTCTAGAAGAGCGCGAGAAACTCATCGAGAAGATTGAAAAGCTCGAGCTCGAGAACCAGGCCCTCAAGCAGGGCCGCTCTGTCAGGTCATACCAGGACGCCAGGATGCTCAAGGCTCTCGCTGAAAAGGCCAGGGAAGGTGTCAGTTGGAAGGCCCTCTGTGCTGAGGTCCTCGGCCTCAGGGACGAGAACAAGATCAAGCGCTTGCTCAAGCTGGCTTTTGTCGTGAAGAAGGATCAGCACAATAGGTTCCCGGACAGGTTTTATCCGAAGGACATTGCTCGGGAGTTTCAGGGATGGGTTCTCAAGAGGCCCGGCGCGAAGGCGGACATTATTGACTACATCCTCTACAGGGAAGACACTCTCAAGGCGGCGAAGGGCCTGGCGGTCGGTGAGGCCGCGAGAGAGAAGGTCCCTGAGGTCAAGCCGCTCAAGAGCGGAAAGGCCGCGGAGCGCTGGCTTGAGGTGTTCTTTGAGGTCGTCCACCGCGAGTACATGAGCCTCATCGACCAGAAGCGCGGCAAGGATGCGAAGAAGTACTTGGAGGAGAAGGTTCCCGAGAAGCTGGAGAAGGTCCTGGCGGAGATTGACCCTGAAGACTGGCGCCGGGCAGTTCTAGCAGTGCTGGAGGAGCATGAGGAGGATTGGGGTGATGTTTTCGTTTCTAACCTCAGGCGCGTGGTCCTGCGCGCCCTGAACGCGTACTATGCAAAACCGCTGGAGGTGACTTCCAATGTCTGAGGTGTTGGGTTTTAGTGAACGCGACTTGGAGCTGGCTGGAACAGGGCCGGGTTGGGTGACTGTTGCGGAGGTCCGCCTGAAGGCTTCGGACAGGGGTTTGGAGTTGGTTAGCGTCAGCAACGTGTGGGAGGACATAAACCCTGAGTTCTGCCAGGGCTGGATCGAGGAGGAGCTAGATGTTTGGGGTATCAGGAAGAAGTTCAGGGCCCGTTTCTACCGCTGGAAGGGGTTCAGGGATGAAGACGGCGAGTCAGCGCCTGACCTGAACAGGTGGTACATTGCGGTCTCAGACCTCGAGGAGGCTGGAGAGCTTGAACTCTGGTTCTGAGGTGGTGAAGATGAGGGACTACGACCACCTGCGCCTGCGCGCTCTCGAGCTGGCCCGGCAGGGTTGGGTCAGCCCTCGTGAACTCGCAAGAGAACTGAACATTGACCCTGATGATGCTCAAGCGCTCCTGGACGAGCTGACTGAGAAGGGCTACCTCTACCGCGACGGCCCCTTAGCAATTGCCAGGGAGGGATGGGCATGAGGTTGAGGGAAGCGTTGAATGAGATTGAAGAGAAGGGCTTCATCGTCACGAGCCATGGGGCCGGCTTCAGTCAGATGGACAAACAGGCGTATGAGGCAGTCATTAGCCTCATACTTGCTCATCCGGACAAGGTTGGAGACATCAGGGTCTTGGACGATGATCTGCTCTTTGAGCTTGATGGGGGATATCGTGGGAAGTATCATATTGAGCTCTACAAAAACCCTGTGAGGCTCAGGATAACGCGGGGGAAGACTTTAGAGGAGCGGATAAGGAGGAGTGCAATCTTTGAGGGGCCGGCAATCAGGAAATTAAGGCGAAGCCTTCTCAAGCGCGTTAGGGGGGCGAAAGCATGAGCTTCCAGACGGCCCTCGAACTCTACTCAGAGAACGAGAGGAGGGAGCGGCGGAAGATCCTCGCGGCGGCTCAGGGACTGAAGAAGCGCGTTCAGGCGTTTCAAAGAACCTATCGCAAGGACATCATGCAGGAAGTTATGGAGGTTCTTTTAGGGGGTGGTGAGTGATGAGGCTTTTCTTCTTTGGCGTTGGGGAGGGATCATCAAGGAAAGCCATAGAAAGTTTCGCCCCACGCAGGTTCAACATCATGATCAATTACGCCTCAGCAGTCAAACCAATCCCGAAGAATGTCAACAAGCTCTTCGTTGACAGTGGCGGCTTTAGCTTCTTCTTCAAGCTCAGGGAGTACCCTGATCCGCACGAGAAGTACCTTGAATTCGTACTGAAAAAGAATGCTGACTTCTTCGCGAACAGGGACTATCCCTGCGAGCCTGAGGTGCTTCGCCAGACTGGCCGCACTGTCAGAGAAAACCAGCTCAAGACTATTGAGAATCAAATTGCAATACAGGATCTCATTGACGATCAGTATCCTGAACTGAAAGACCGTTTTGTTGCAGTCTTGCAAGGCTGGACTTTAGAAGAGTACTTGCAGATGCTCGATGAAATGAAGAGCCAGGGACTCCTCACAAGGCTAATTGGTATTGGGTCTGTCTGCAGGCGTGGACAGGAAAGACAGATACGGCGTATCATCACTACTCTCCGCGCTGAGCTCCCGCGCAAGTATGGACTTCACGCCTTTGGAGTGAAATTCAGCGTCCTGAGGTACAAAGACGTTTGGGATGCTCTCTACTCAGCAGACAGCCTCGCGTACAGGTATGGCATTGACAGAGTGAAAGATCCAAGGCCAATCCTGGAACAAATACGTGAATCCCTTGCAAAGTGGATCAATCGGCTTGATAGTCTCGAAAGGATTCATTCTACTCAAACGACTCTTGTGGAGGTAATTTCATGACGACCATTAACTTTCATACGAAAGTTAAGGCAAAACAGGGCCGAAACCTTAACAAACACCCAAAGAGAACAGGAAAGTTAAGATTTGGGTGAAAACTATGGTGAAAATGTTTGGATGGGATAAAGGACTGGACTATGAGAAGACCTACAGACAGATCCTCAGCCATTACCGGGAAGCCACCCGCGACACCACAAAAGCCTATGACATAATCCTGCTAACTCAGTTGCGGAACGGATCTCGCTTGAGTGAAGCCATTAACTTTCTTAATATGATAATAGAAACCAAACCTTTCAAGCGCGAGGCTTACGTGAAGGTCGAGAAGCGCAAGGACGGCCACGAACGACAGATGATTCTTCCAGAAGAAATAAGTCGGCAGGAGCTCATGAGGGTCTCCTACGTAATCAAGGAAGCCAACCGCTGGAAAGTCTCAGAATACTGCCGGAGAACTTACGGGTTTAACACGCACGCTCTGAGATATGCATTTATCTCCTATCTAACAAAGAAGGGCGTAGCACCCCAACTCATTGCCAAGATTACGGGACATAAGACGCTTGACTATATCCTATACTACACCCAACAACAAAAAGCCGAGGAGATTCTGAAGAAACTCCCAAGGTGATCCTCATGACCACAACATCTATATCCTTGGGGCGCGGAAGTTTTTCATATGGCCACATGTGGCCATGTGTGGCCACACAAAACGAACCTTGGAGAGTGCTTTATATGCCTCAAAGAAGACTGAGAAGGCGTAGAATTCCAGTGCATATCACGTTGGATTCAGAGGTCCTCAAACTCCTGGACAGCGCGACTTACAACAGGTCTCGTTTCATCGAAGATGCTGTTTTAGAGAGGCTCTCAACCATAGAAGGGCGTGGGGTCGAGAGAAGCGCGTTTATGGTGCCCCGGCCGGGATTTGAACCCGGGGCGCGGGCTCGAAAGGCCCGCATGTTTGACCGGGCTACACCACCGGGGCTCGATAGTAGGGGAGGGGGAGCGTTTAAAAATCTTTCGCAAAGTTCAGTTTATCCC
>WAPO01000204.1 GCA_015520705.1 Thermococcus sp.
CTCACACCATAGGGGCAGGCCGTAGGCAAAGGCTTTTTATCCTCTCCTTTTCAATTCTTCCTGATAGCCATGAAGATTTTAATGATCGGCCACTATCCTCCCCACGGAGGTGGAATTGCAAATCACCTCGACAGCCTCGTTGGAGAGCTCAGAAAAAAGCATGAAGTTCATGTGCTAACATACGGCCCCATAAATCCAAGGCCCTTTGAAAGGGAGCTTGTCCATCAGGTCGTCATCCCAAACGTGTTCGGCATACGCGGCACAAGCTTTTCCCTCCTTGCTGCGAAGAAGATTGTGGAGCTTCATGAGAGATTCAAATTTGACATCTTTCATGCACACTTCGTGGGCACCACGAGCTATGCGGGAGTTCTCGCGGGGAAAAAGACAGGAGTGCCCCTTGTTGTTACCGCCCATGGAAGTGACCTTGACTTCATGTCGAAGCTGCCCCTCGGCAGGTATTTTGTGAAGAAAAGTCTGATGGAAGCTAACGTCGTTGTGGCCGTCAGTCATTACCTCGCGAAAAAGGCCCTATCCCTCGGTGCGGGAAACGTGTGTGTTGTCCCGAACGGAATAAAAGCGCTCCACCCTTATCCCCTTAGGCAGGAGTATATAACGTTCATAGGTGCCCTCAGAGAGTATAAGAATCCCGGGCTTATAATTGAACTTGCCAGAGCTTTTCCGGGTGAAAGGTTTCTCATTGCCGGTGACGGCCCCCTGCGGAAGATCCTTGAAGCTTCTGCTCCATCAAACGTAAGGTTTCTTGGATACAGGAGGGATATTGACAGAATCCTGTCTCAGAGCAAGGTTCTCATTCTTCCGTCAAGGAGAGAAGGTTTTGGGCTTGTAGTCCTTGAGGCCAACAGCCTCGGTGTTCCTGCAGTCGGCAGCACCGCGGGAGGAATTCCGGAGCTGATAAGGGATGGAAAAAATGGATTCCTTTTTGAAAGCTTTGAGGAGCTTGTGGAAATTCTGAAAACGCTCCTTGATATGAAGAGAATCCGAAAAAGCGGGCATATAGGTAGGAGAATCTCAGCTAAATACACATGGCAGGAGATTGCAGGGAGGATAGAGGAGATATATCTCAATCTGACTTCCTGAGTCCTTTGAGATGCTTCTGAATAAGCTTTTTAACCTCCTAATCTGGAGTTGGAACAGAGGGCTGTGCATTGTTTAGGGTGAGAGCATGACTATCGTTATAAACATGAGAGAACCTGATGAGAGGAAGATGAGGATAGCTGCGAATCTTATCAGGGAGGGGAAGCTTGTTGCATTCCCTACGGAGACCGTTTATGGTCTCGGAGCCGATGCCCTGAATGAAAATGCCGTCAGGAGGATATTTCAGGCAAAAGGCCGGCCTCCGGATAATCCGCTGATCATCCACATCGCCGATTTTGAGCAGCTCTACAGGCTTGCGAGAGATGTTCCGAAGGAGGCGAGAATCCTCGCTGAAAAATTCTGGCCCGGTCCCCTGACGTTTGTGCTGCCCAAGAGAGAGGATGTTCCCTACGTCACAACCGGTGGACTGGACACAGTGGCTGTGAGAATGCCGGCGAATGAGATTGCACTCTCTCTCATAAGGATGAGCGGGCGGCCTATAGCCGCTCCTTCTGCCAATATAAGCGGTAAGCCCAGCCCAACCTCCGCGGAGCATGTTGCGGATGACTTCTACGGCAGGATTGAATGCATAATCAACGGGGGAGAAACTGAAATCGGGGTCGAATCCACGGTGCTCGATTTAACATCGCGCCCTCCTGTCCTTCTTAGGCCCGGTGGGCTGCCAGTTGAGGAGATTGAAAAGGTTATCGGAAAGGTGGAAATTCATCCAGCTGTTAAAGGATATGCTGTAGACACTGCAAAAGCACCGGGAATGAAATACAGGCACTATGCTCCCAACGCGAGGGTTATCGTTGTGGAAGGAAGGGAAAACAGGGTTCACGAGAAGATAATTGAGCTGATAGATGAATATCGCCGAAAAGGGCTCAGAGTGGGTGTTATGGCAACAGGGAGATTTTATGATGCCGATGCATGGGTTGACCTTGGAAGAAGTGAGGAGGAAGTTGCCAGAAATCTCTTCAAAGCTCTCAGGGAGCTGGATAAAGAAAACGTCGATGTAATCCTGGCGGAGGGAATTGAAGAGAGAGGGCTTGGCTTGGCTGTGATGAACAGGCTCAAAAAAGCTGCTGGGTATAAAACGATAATGCTTAAATAATCTTTGTCTAAAAAAGATTACTTAGAGATTAAATTATAGCATCCTCTGGAATAACAAGAGGTGAGAAATTTGGTGCTCTTGGGGACAGAAGCCCCTGAAGACCTTGAACAGATGGGATTCAGGAAGATCACCAATGGTAAAATTGGAGAGGGGTTGAAAACCCTTCTTCGGGCTGCTAAGGCCTATGAATCCAGGGGGTCCACACTGGAAGCAGCCAGGATATACAGATATATTGGAATGTTTATGCTGAACAGAACAAATTCCGTGGATAAATCCAGGCCGCCTCTTTTGAAAAGTGCATATCTGTATATCCGCCTGATTTCTGATGAAATTGAAAAGGAGGAAGTGAACCTCGACAGGTTGGAGGACTTCTGTCTGAATGTTCTGGAGATATTCTCCACACTCGGCGATATGAAGAATCTCCACAGGTATGCTAAAGAGTTTGCCAAGATGTATGAGGATTTGGGAGATGCATATTACAGTGCAGAGGATATAACAACCTCCATCCGGGTTTATGAGGCTTCTCTGAGACATTACAGGATCATAAAGGATGAAGAGGGCATTAGGCTGATTTCGGAGAAACTGGTTACGCTGTATGGGAAGGTAGCTGAGGAAAGGCTTGAGAAGAATGACCATGTTGGAGCGGCAGACATATTCTTCAGAGTGGCCTTTTTCATTAAAGACCTCTTCGGTTATGATCTGCACTTCATGGAGATGATGGACACAGCAGGGAAAAACTATGAGAAAGCCAGCAAACTTAGCTATGCTGAGGGTGATCTGGATAAAACCACGGAGCTTCTGGTAAAGGCCCAGTATTCGTATCTTCTGGGAAGAAACTTCAATAGGGCCAAGCTTATAGGCCTAAATGTGAGCAGAATGCTGTATCAGATCATCACGACATATAAGTCCATGGGTGAGCTGGACGCCGCAGCTAAGAAGCTGATGGAGCTTTCAAAGGCCATGATAGGTCTTGGAAAATTTGAAAATGCCATTGAGGTATACAGGAGTATTCTTGATATCTCAGAAAAACTGGAGTATAAAGTAGCCGTGAGAAAATCGGTGCTTGAATATCTGGCCGCAGTGAAAAGTGATATAAACCTCCTTGAAACTATCGATGCTGTGGAGTTCTACATCAAAAAGAAAAAATATAACGAGGCGCTGGAGCTTATTGAGGAGGCTTTTGAACAGCACAGCGGGGAGTTAGGCAAAATAAAAAAGCTCCTCTACAGTGCTGAAGGAGTTAATGAAAAATGAAATCATGGCCCGCCAGGCGTTACCTGCACCCTCGGCAGGGGCACATGATATGGAAGCCTCATCTCCTTGGCGATTGCCATCATTAGAGGAGTTATCTCATGTGTTATTGAATTGACAACCTCAGCAAACATCAGAGGATCCATTTTCTTCTCCTTTTCCCACACATCAAGAAGCTCATCTATTTTGTCCTTCTGGGGGGGCACGTAGAATATTCCGCCCTTGATCACTGCCCTTGCTATCTCGGGATTGTAGCGTATGTTGTATTCAAAGAGAATTTCTATGCCGGTTATCTTTCCTGTTGGAGTCTTTAGCTCCCCGAGACGCATTTCTTTAATTTTCGGGGACAGATTGACCTCAATTTTGCCTCCTACGGTCCCAGAGGCCTCCTTTTCAAATTCGATTTTTGTTATGTTCACTCCCAATATTGACATTCTTTTCACCACCTATTTCTGCTATCCTAATCTCCATCCGTAGAGCTTTAAACTTTTGGGATTAGTTTCTACCATGCCGAGGGAAAAGGTAGTCAGAATATGGGATGAGAGGGAGGTTGTTTATTCACCTGAGAGATGGCGCTGTCTCAGGGAAAAGCGTGAGAAGGCGATGGGGATAATGGAGCGTCTGAGAGACCTTGACCCACATATATACGGAAGCGTGGCCCGGGGAGACGTCAGAAAGGGCAGTGATATAGACATCATCATTCCATATCAGGTTCCCAGCTATCTGATTGAGCTCGCCCTTGAGGGGCTGATAAGTCGGAGAAGGATTGTGATGGCAACACCGTGGCACCTGATAAAGGGGCATATCGAGATTGACGACGAAACCACCGTTACGTTTCCACTGACCAGCCCCACGGAGAGGGAGCTTGAGTTCTACAGATGGGGCGGCATGGTGGATATTGAAGGGGTGAAAAGCGGGCTGAGGGTTCCGGGAGTTAATAAAAAACTGATCCTCATCGTGCCAACTGAGAGAGGGCACATTGAGCGGGAAGTTATCGGGCGGGAGAGCGAGGTGGCAAGGCTCCTAGGTGTTAGCATCGGCACAGTTGAGGAGCGTGTTAAAATTCTCACGAGGAGGGACAGTATAGGGAGAACCGGGATTTACCTCGATGAGGATGTGCCCGAATGGATGAGCTTTGAGGAAGCGCTTAAGACGATAGCTGACCGCGACCCGAACGTGAGGAGGAAGGTGAGGGAGAGGGGAAGGGTTTAGTGGACGGTATGCAGAACAGACCTTTATAAATACTCATACAACACACAGAACAAGAATGAAAGAAAAGAAACCTCCAAGATCACTCCTGACAGCACTTCTCTTTCATGCTCGCCGGCAGAATCTCCTTGAAGCCCGTGTACTTCCACAGAACCTTCGGGAGCTTTACCACGCCTTCCTCTGTCTGGAAGTTCTCGAGGATGGCAACTATCGCCCTTGAAGTGGCTATGGCCGTCGAGTTGAGCGTATGGACGAAGCGCGGCTTTTCGTGGGTTTTATCTCTGAAGCGGATGTTTAAGCGCCTCGCCTGCCATTCGGTGCAGTTGCTCGCCGAAACCACTTCCCTGAACTTGCCCTGACCGGCCATCCATGCCTCTATGTCATACTTCTTCGCCGCAACGTAGCCAAGGTCGCCTGTGCAGATGTTGACGACGCGGTAGGGTATCTCAAGCTCCTGGAAGAGCTCTTCAGCGTTGGCTATTATCCTTTCATGCCATTCCCAGCTTTCCTCTGGCCGAGAATAGACGAACTGCTCGACTTTGTGGAACTGGTGAACGCGGAAGATTCCCTTCGTGTCCTTTCCAGCTGTGCCGGCTTCCTTCCTGAAGCACGGGCTTATCCCTGCATAGAGGAGAGGAAGCTCACTGCCATCAAGTATCTCATTGGCATGCATTCCTGCAAGCGGATGCTCCGATGTTGGAATCAGATATAAGTCCTCGCCCTCAACTTTGTAGATGACATCCTCAAAGTCGCCGAAGCTGGTGACGCCCTCTTCAACGAAGCGGCGCACCATGTATGGCGGGACAACGGGGGTAAAGCCTTTCTCGACGAGTTTATCGAGAGCAAATCTGAGGAGCGCTAAATCAAGTATTACAAGCTCGTTCATTAGGTAGTAGAACCTTGAACCGCTTACCTTTGCGGCTCTCTCAAGGTCTGCTCCCTTCAGAAGCTCCAGCATATCCACATGTATCTTCGGTCTCCAGCTCAGGACCTCATAGTCCATCTTCCCGAGGCTCTGCTCCCTGAACGTCTCAAGGAAGCCTTCCCATACCCTTGCCTTGCCCCAGAACCTTATGGGAACATTCTCGGTGTCGTCCTTACCTATGGGAACGCTCTCGTGGGTTATATTGGGGAGGCGCCAGAGGTAATAGTCGATTTTCTTCCTGATCTCCTCGATCTCTTTCTCAAGGGCCTCAATCTGGCCGGCTATCTCCCTGCTCCTTGTCAGGAGGTCTCCTACATCTTTGCCGGCTTTTTTTCTCCTGCCTATTTCGACGGCTATCCTGTTTCTGTCGCGCCGCAGGGTGTTGATCTTCTTGAGGTTCTCCCTCCATCTTTTGTCAAGCTCAAGTATTTCATCTATCCACTTGAGCTTTTCAATTTCCCCACGCTTGATGAGGTCTGCCCTGACAGTATCTGGATTTTCACGGATGAGCTTTATATCAAGCATGCTACCACCTAAAGGATAGAAAGGGAGGTGTTGTTTAAAAATTATTTGCTGCTGGAGAGAAATTCAAATGCCAAAAAGAATGACCTCCACCTCTTCACCATCATCGAGTATCTCAACATTTTCGGGAACTTCTATGAAGCCGTCGGCATCAATGAAGCTCGTAACAGCACCGCTGCCTTTGAGTATAGGCACGGCCATTTCGGCCTCGATTCTGACCGGGAGGAACTGTCTCCTGCCTTTCACGGAAAACACCTTGTGAGAGAGTTTTTTTCGGGTCGTTCTGTGCCTGTATTCCTGGCCAAGGAGCTTTTTGATAAGGGGCGAGACCAGCAGGGTGAAGTTTGTGAGGCAGCTGGTCGGATAGCCTGGTAGGCCGAACACGGGCTTCCCATCAATCAGCCCTATTATGGTTGGCTTTCCGGGCTGAATTGCTATTCCGTGGACCTTCACCTCCCCGAGCTCCTCGATGATTGAGGCTGTTAAATCCCGTATCCCTCCGCTCGCACCTCCTGAAAGCAGAACCATGTCGCAGCATTCAGTCCCTTTCAGAATGAGCCTTTTCAGGCTTTCTCTGTTGTCCTTTGCTATGCCCAGGAAGAAAGCCTCTCCACCGAGCTCTCTAACAGCATCTGCTATTGCCCGTCCGTTGATATCATAAATCTGTCCGTATTTAAGCTCCTTTCCCGGGAGGATGACCTCATTTCCCGTGCTTATCACGGCCACCCGTGGCTTCCTGAAGACCGGAACTGTGGAGAAACCCACCGCGGAGAGAAGGGCTGTATCCTTGAAGCCAAGCCTCCGACCCTTTCTGAGAAGAAGGCTGTCTTTTTCTATATCAGCTCCTGCCTTCATCACACCGAGCCCGGGATAGGCGGGTTTGTAGATGATAACCTCCTCCCCATCCCTGTCAACATCCTCGAACTGCACCACAGCATCGGCGCCCTTTGGCAGGGGAGCACCTGTGGAGATATAGACGCTCGTCCCGGGTTTCAGGTCAATTGTGGGGATGTCTCCTGCGTTTATTTCTCCAACCACCTTCAGCTTCACGGGGTTGCTTTCTCCAGCCATCCATGTGTCCTCGCTTCTGATGGCATAGCCGTCGACGGTTGCCCTGTCGAAGGGCGGGACGTTTATCGGGGAGACAATATCCTCGGCGAGAATCCTTCCGAGGGCCTGTTCCACAAGCACTTCCTCTATTTCTGGTTTCAGGGGAAATGATCCAATAATCTCCTGCGCCTCTTCGAGAGAAATTACCTTTAAGAACGCCATTCAACCACCGAAAAAAGATGATGCTGCGGATATAAATGGATTGCGCAAGAGGAATTGTTTAACTTACCACTCTTCCTCCTCTTCCCACTCTTCCCCCCACTCATCTTCCTCCTCCCATTCGTCTTCAAACTCTTCCCACTCCTCCTCAAGCTCCTCTTCAAGTTCTTCCTCCTCAATCTTTCTTTTCTTCTTCGGAGGCTGCATACCAACACCCGACTCCTACTAGGTTTATGATTTAAAATAGTTTTCGGGAAATGCTTTAATACCCAATGTTCATAGCCTCAACCATGAGAGTTGCGGTGATAACATCTAACGCGAGGGTTTATTATCTCGCTTCAAAGGTTTTAAAGGAGTATAAAATCCCCTTCTACAGCCTGAGATTAGAGGATAAGATTCCCTTTGATGTCGAGGTTGTTTTAACCGGAGAGGAGGACTACAACAGGATTGATTTCCCTGCTAAGGTTGTGGTGAGGAATGAGAACTTTATTGATGAACTGCTGGCAAAACTTGAGGGCAGGGAACGCTTTAGGCATATATACATTGCAGTTGACCCCGGGGAGAGGCCTGGGGTTAGTGTGGTCGCAGACAATAGAGTCCTGGAGGTTTATCATCTGAGAAATCCCCGTGATGTGGAGGTTATCCTTGAGCTTCTTGGGAAATACCCCAAGGCAAAGCTGAAGATAGGGCACGGGGCTAAAAGACAGAGAATTCTGATGCTCAAGGCTCTAGCGAGCGCTCTGGGAGAGGACTATCCGGTGATTCTTGTCGATGAGAAGAGGACAACCCCAAAAGTTGGTGGGGTTGATGTTTCTCAGGTGCAGGATATAATAGCATCAATCAACATAGCTTTAAGGGATGGGCGAGAGGTTAAAATTAGAGAGCTGATGGAATCAGGTGAGCCCACCCGAGGGGAGATCGAGCACATAAAGAAGAAGAGCCGGGAGTTGAGCGGAACGATAACGATCTCGTCTGCTCTTGCTGAAGAAGTTGCCAGGGGCAATTTAACCCTGGAAGAAGCTGTTGAAGCTCACAAAAAGAAGATTAAGGGGGTTGAAAGATGATTTTTGGGAAGGAAGAGGTTAAGGAGGAAATCAAACTTAGAGTTGCTGAGGCTCTTAAGAGGGATGTTGGAAGGGGAATAGTGAGGTTTGACAGGAAATATCAGAGGCAACTCGGAGTGGAACCCGGAGACATTGTCGAGCTCATTGGAGAGAGAACAACCGCTGCTATAGTCGCAAATCCGCATCCTGATGACAGAAATCTCGACATAATACGGATGGATGGATACATACGGAGAAACGCTGGAGTTAGCATAGGGGATTACATAAGGGTGAAGAGAGCTGATGTCCATGAAGCGAAAAAGGTAACGCTTGCTCCTGCTCAAAAGGGAGTTTACATCCAGATTCCAGGGGAGATTGTAAAGAACAACCTCCTCGGCAGACCACTCGTCAAGGGAGATGTTGTGGTTGCCAGCGGCAGAGGCGGCAGCGAGATTTATCCGAGGGATCCTTTTGACGAGCTCTTCAGGGGCTTCTTTGAAGCAATGCCGCTCGGCTTCGGGGAGCTGAAGTTCATAGTTGTTAGCACAAATCCCAAGGGAATAGTCCAGATAACATACAACACCGAAATTGAGGTTCTGCCGCAGGCTGTTGAAGTGAAGGAAGAGAGCATACCTGAGGTGACATATGAAGATATAGGCGGCCTCAAGGATGCAATTCAGAAAATTAGGGAAATGGTGGAACTCCCGCTCAAGCATCCGGAGCTTTTTGAGAGGCTTGGTATAGAACCGCCGAAGGGAGTTCTGCTTTACGGGCCGCCTGGAACTGGCAAGACCCTCCTCGCCAAAGCCGTTGCAAACGAAGCCAACGCACACTTCATAGCCATCAATGGGCCGGAAATCATGAGCAAATACTACGGCGAGAGCGAGGAGCGTCTGAGGGAGATATTCAAGGAAGCCGAGGAGAATGCTCCGAGTATAATCTTCATTGATGAGATTGACGCCATAGCCCCGAAGAGGGAGGAGGTTACGGGAGAAGTCGAGAAAAGGGTTGTTTCACAGCTCTTAACTCTAATGGATGGCCTCAAGAAGAGGGGCAAGGTTATAGTTATTGCTGCAACGAACAGGCCTGACGCTGTTGACCCGGCTCTGAGAAGGCCCGGAAGGTTCGACAGGGAGATTGAGGTTGGTGTTCCGGACAAGCAGGGGAGGAAGGAAATCCTCCAGATACACACGAGGGGAATGCCTCTTGAGCCAGATTTCGACAAGCACGCTGTAATCAGGGTTCTTAAAGAGCTCACGGAAGATGAACGTTTTGATGCAGGGAAGATTCAGGAACTGATTAAGAAGATTGAGGATTTGAGGGATGAGAAAGGCATTAGAGAGCTTCTAAAAGGAGAAAACGAGCTGTATAGGGAAGTTCGTGCCAGATTGGTCGACAGGATGCTGGAAGAGATAGCGGAGAAGACGCACGGGTTTGTGGGTGCTGATTTAGCGGCTCTAGCGAGAGAAGCGGCAATGGTTGTTCTGAGGCGGCTTATAGAGCAGGGAAAGATAAACCCCGAGCATGAAAGGATACCCGCGGAGGTTCTGCAGGAGCTGAGGGTTACGAGGAGAGACTTCTATGAGGCTCTCAAGATGGTGGAGCCATCGGCTCTGAGGGAAGTCCTCCTTGAAGTTCCAAATGTGCGCTGGAACGACATAGGTGGCCTTGAGAATATTAAAGAGGCTCTCAAGGAGGCGGTCGAATGGCCGCTGAAGTATCCAAAAGCCTTTGAGAGGCTTGGTATTGAGCCGCCGAAGGGTATTCTTCTCTACGGGCCGCCGGGGACGGGTAAGACTCTGTTGGCTAAGGCTGTTGCGACTGAGAGTGAGGCGAACTTTATTGGGATTAGGG
>WAPO01000205.1 GCA_015520705.1 Thermococcus sp.
ATCCCAGCCTGTGTTGAAAATGCTGTAGGGTGTTGAGCTTTTGAAGAGGGGCACCGTTAGGGGCATTGTGATGAGTGTCATCATGAGGAGCAGCGTGATGGAGTATATGACAAACTTCCTCATTTGTATCCCTCCAGCACCTTTCTGACCCTCTCCCTGAACTCCGCTTCCTCATCCTCCGTAAGCTGAATGCCCCCATAAATCATCTTCTCATGAAGCTCCGTTATTCTCTCCATATCCCCGTATATTCCGCTGTCCCTGAAGAGCATGAGGGCTTCCCTCGGGGTCAGGCTTTCGGGTATCCCAAGCATCTTCCTCAGGAATCCGTAGAGTTCCTTTGTGTCTTCAGGAAGTCTGATGACAGGCCTCTCCTCCCCTACAGTTATATGCCTCTCCTCTTTTATCTCCTCCGGTTTCATACGCTTTTTCCTTGGTTTTCTTGTATACAGGAATGTGCCAACAAGAAGCGCGAGTATGAGAAATATCACGGCATACCTCATGGTTCTGCTCGGAGGGTTAAGAACCTTCAGAACCACAACGTTTGAAACAGCCCCGGCATGGATGCTGTCGCCCGTGAACTTCACATAGATTTTCAGCTCTCCTGTCTCATTCGGCTGGATGAAGAAAGAAAAGCCGCCGTCCTTTGAGGTTATGTTCATATAGGGTCTATCGTTCAAATACACCACAAGCGGAACAGACAGGCTTGGGCTCATGTTGCCGGTTAGCTCTATCTTCCTGCCGGCATAACCTTCCGAAGGGCCGCTGAGCGTTATTGAGGTGGGGTATTTTGTGAAGATCAGGGAGATGTTTTTAGAAACTGCCGAGTGCATTTCATCCCCGTAAAATCTGACCGAAAGATTCACCGTCTCCGGAATTTCAGAGGTGTAGGTGCTGTAGAAGGCACCTTTTCCATCCGTGAGGAGGGTTGTGTTGCCGATGAAAACCTCCCTGCCGGCAAGTGCATTCCCGTAGTAGTCCACAAGCTGGCCCGAGACATTCAGTGTGGAGCCCATAAGCCCGCTGAATGTGTCGTCCATTAGAAGCACGGAGGGGATTTTCCTGACGGTAATTCTGATCGTGTTCGACCTGTTGCTGCCCTGGAGGGCATATATGCTGTAGTTGCCCAGCATCCTGAAGGAGTACCTCACAGAAAACATTCCGTTCTCCGGGTTTGTTAGCATAACAGTTGACCCGTTCTTCCCCTCAACGATAATCTCCACACTCTCGTTGAGAGGGGTTGAGCCATATATCGTTATGTTCTCGTATAGAATCGGCTTCGTATCCGAAACTGAAATTTCAAACTTTTCAGGCCGGACTTCTGCAGATTTCACCATCCTGAGGATTTTCTCAAGATAGCCCCGTATCTTCCGGGTCTGGGCCGTGAAGTTCAAAACCTGTGTCCCGTTCATCAGCCTGATTGAATCTATCAGGTCAAGGTCTCTCTCCATGCTCTCGACGGTTCTTCCAATTCCCGCCGCGAGGCCGCTGCTCGGCTTCTCCCTGAAACGGATTACAAGCCCTGCAAGCTCCACCAGATTCTGCGAAAAGTCATAAAAAGGGGGTGTTACGTTCATAACCTTCGCATTAACACCTCTGCTCTGATAGTAAAGCGCCTCAAGCTCTATCATCTTTAACTCGCTCGTTGTGTTGTTTGCCAGCTGAACGCCGTAGGGATTGCCCTGGAGGGAATAGCTCAGCGAAGATTCAAACTTCGTGAGGGTTTTTGAGAAGTATTCATACAGAAAAACATCTCTATTAACCGGTTTTTCAACGGCTTTCGCATTCACGGTGCCCGAGCAGATTATTAGAGCAATCATTATTAAACCGAGAACCTTCCGCATACCCATCATTTCCATAAAGAATATAAAAGCTTTTAAGGTTATCCAATTTGGGTGCTAAAATGAGCAGGACTGTGGGAGCGGCTTTAATAGGCATCGGTATAATCCTCTGGTATCACGGCGGCACTTCGTCAAATGCCGGGCTGGTGAACCTCGGCATCGGTTCTATCATCCTCGGACTGGTTGTTGCGGCCTTTCCCGCAAGGGGGTATGTGAGCAGGGAGAGCCTTGAACTGAGCTGCGGGGACATGAGCGAGTTTCTCGGGAAAATCTCTAAAAACCTCGAACTTGAAGGGAAGCCGGTTTACATTCCTCCCTATGAAAACCTGCCCTCCGGCGGAATATTCATCCCGAAGAGTGAGGAGTTCAGGCTGAGCCTCGGCATGCTCGATGAAAATGACGTGTTCATAACAGGAAGCGAGAGGGAAAGCGGGATTCTCATAAGCCCTCCCCCTGGATACAGACTGCTCAAATACTTCAAAGACAACTACGGAGAAATCAGAGAAACGGATGTGGGCTACGCATCTTCCGCTGTTTCAGGAGGGCTGAGCGCTCTGGGAATCGGGAGCGCGGAGGTCTTTGAGGAGGAAGGTACCATTGAGATTTACATAAGGTCTTTTCTTCCCAGAAATACGGAGGTCTGGGGCGATCCGGTTTCCTCAGCTGTTCTTCTCGCCATCGCTGAAGCAACGGGGGAGCTGATCTCGGTGGAAGAGGCTCAGATGGTCAAGGACTACATCAGGATGAAGGCCAGAAGGCTCGGGAAGGTGGAAGAATGGCTATGAGGGAAAATATGGTCATCTTTCTGGCGGTCTGGGTCGTTCTGGCCGCACTCCTAAGCCCCTCCCTGGGCATATTCCTGACGGTTGCGCTCATAGGAATCCTTATAGTTATGGAGATAGGCGAATTCTACCTGTCCGGGGAGACCAAAGAGACACTGAGGCTCTCTGCATACTTC
>WAPO01000206.1 GCA_015520705.1 Thermococcus sp.
AGATTACTGTGCCTTAAACCATCCCTCAATTTTGAGTCAGCTTCAATGTATTTGTCAAAGGTTAATTCGCCAGCTTGAGTATAGTAAGCGATGAGCCAGTCTAAATTAATATCCCTCCTTACTGGATGAATCTTCGCCATGTACTCTTTAATTAGTTTAGCCTCATCTGGAAGATTATAATAGAGAACCTGAAGCCCATAAGGAGTTCTAACAGTGTAACGCTTGATTAATTCCAAGCTCAACTTCTCCCTCTTATAAGCTTCAAGCTTGCTTCTCAAATCCTGAATCTCATCCTCAAGCCCGACAATTCTCATGAGGGCATCAAAACTTTCACTCCTGTTGAATTCAGCGTAAAGCTTTTCCAGCTTCTTATCCTTTTGGTGCAGTATTTCTGTCAGATTTTCAATTCTTGCATTTACGTCACTCAAATCCTTATCAATGTTCTGGCACGAACAGGCATTGCAGGCTCCCTGTGTATTGCCTGCACTGACTAAACTAAAAGAACTAAAAATTAATAAGCTTAGTAACAAAAAACTCAACAACTTCCAGCGCATTGATATCACCTATGGAAGTTCTCATGATTATTATGATGTTTATGATATTTAAATTTTTCCATTTATAAATGTAAATTGTTCTAGAAAAAGGAAGTAGATCATAATACCCCCTCGTTTTGAAAATAAAAGACAGATAAAACACAAAAACTCCATAAAGTAAAACAAAAACCAACACACCACACAAACAACAGTAATATTAGTAAGTGTAGGGTTAATACCTAAAAATCTTTACCGAGGTCTTTGTTGATGCAGAATCTTTTGTAACATAACCAACAATATCCAAAATGCACAGCTTTGATCTCAAACAAGTCAGAATAACCAGTAAAAACAATTACTCGACCTTCTCGATTGAGGGCCTTCTTATCCTCACGCCAAGCTTTGTTAGCTCCTTTATCATTCCTATCTGGACAAATGCCTCGATTCGGGTTTCTTCTCCGTATTCAACTTCAAGAATCTCCCCTATGGAGTTCAGCAGCGCCATGACCTGCGGGACTTTCTCCTTCTCAGGAATGACAACCTCAAACAGCCTGTATTTTGGAAGTGTCAGAATGACCCGTTCAAGGGCGGAGTAGAGCTCATCCAGCCGGGAGAGCTTTGCCGAGATTGAAGCAACATCAAAGATTGGAATTCCCCTCTCCTCGGCGAGGGCTCTGATCATCCTCCTTTTGTCCTCCACATCCTCAGCTCCCGTTAGATCAATCTTATTCAGGACAACTATAAGCGGTTTGTCAAGGGTTTTGAGCTCCCTGAGGATTCTTAGGGAGGCCAGAAACTTCCTCTTAACCTCCCCCCACGGCTCACTGGCGTCCAGAACAAGGAGAACCACATCGGCTTTGACTATCTCCTCAAGCGTCGAGTGAAAAGCCTCGACAATAAAAGGGGGCAGATTGTCTATGAACCCAACGGTATCTGTCAGGAGAACCTTCTTTCCACCGAGTCTAAAACGCCTCGTCGTCGTGTCAAGCGTTGTAAACATCTGATCCCTCGCCTCTATCTCCTCCCCCGCGAGGGTGTTCAGAAGGGTAGACTTCCCGGCGTTTGTGTAGCCGGCTAAAGCTATGAGGATGAATCCGACCTCCTCCCTCCTCTTTCTCTTCACCTCGCGGTCGGCTTTAACCCTCTCCAGCTCCTTCCTTATGCGGCCCATGCGGTAGCGGATGTGCCTGAGATACTGCCGTGTCTGATACTCGCCCATCCCCTTGAAACCAGCCCTGTCACCCATCTTTATCCTCCTGATGGCCTCCTTAACGAAGGGGACTTCATACTGCAGGGAAGCGAGCTCCACCTGAAGCTTTGCCTCCTTCGAATGGGCCCTCTGCTCGAAAATCTCAAGGACGAGCTGCCATCTGTCTATTACATCAATCCCCAGCTCTTTTGTGAGGTTGTGGGCCTGCGATGGTGTGAGCTTGTTTGCGAAAATGACTTTATCCGGCTTCAGCTCTTCCACCAGCTCCTTGATTTCCCGGAGCTTTCCGGGGCCGATGTTGAATTTGGGATGCTCCTCCCTGACCTGCTCAACAATCTCAAGGACTTCATATCCCGCGCTCTTCAGCAGCTCTTCAAATTCCTCCCTGCTGAGCTTTTTTCTGGGAGAGTGTCTTATTATCCCTACTGCCCTCATCGTGATGCCCTCACTTCAGGAGTTTAATATCCTTGCGGTCTTTTGGTTGATAACCAGACGTTGGAGATAGAGCTTTAAATATGGAGAATAAGTTTTTGATGGTGATTGCCATGGAATACGACGATGTTAAAGTTAAGCTTTCCGAGATTGAGGAACTCCTAAACAAGCTTGGTAAGCAGCATCCCAAAGAGATTTCTGCCTTTTCAAGGTTCCTTAAAGAGGTTGCTGAAACCAAGGCTCTCACCACGAGGGAGAAGGAGCTCATCGCTCTGGCACTTGGAATCTCAGCCGGCTGTGAGTGGTGCATCTATCTCCACACACAGAAGGCGCTTGCAGCGGGTGCAACGAAGGATGAGCTGATTGAAGCAGGTCTGGTCGCAGTCCTTATGGCCGGTGGACCAGCGCTGATGCACCTCATTCCTCTCATGAAGGCAATAGAGGCCTTTGAAAAGGAGCATGAAAAGGAGTGATTTATTTTTTGAGAACCCCTATTGAGACCTCGGGGATCAACCCTCTCCAGCTTTTTTCTTCCATTTTTCTTCTGAAAGCCCCGGAGCGGGAGGAGATCAGTCCTCCGTGAGCTTTATTATGGCCTCAGCTATGTCTCCTTTTGTTTCTTCTAAGGCTTTTCTTGCCGTCTCCCGATCGACCCCTGCCTGCTCCATGACGAGCTGGATGTCCTCCTCGGGTATCCTCAGCATCTCTCTTATCTCTTCTTCTCCAATTATCTGATAGCTCTTCTCGCCGTGGGCTGTTATGACCGTGACAGCAGGTTCTTTAATTACTATCTCCTTGTTCTCCAGCCGGATTACAACCTCACTGACGCCTTCAAGCTCTTCCATCTTTATTCCCATCTGACGCATGAGCTTCTTCATCTGCCTTGGATTCATTCCCATCATCTTTACCACCTGAGAAAACTTGATCATTGATTTTAAAAATGTTGGGCAATAAGTTAAATACCAAGATGCTCACATCTTAGTGGAGAGGTGATTGAATGCCCTTCATACCGCAGGGGAATGTGACGGGGAAAGGGCTCATCGCAGCTTTTCTGGGGATGCTTATTAGCTATGCTGCCCTCCGTATTTATGCAAAGCTCATGGATGCATACATCGAGAAGAAGGAGAAAGAACTGAAAGAAGAGCTTAGAGAGGAAGAAGATATGGGAGACCTTTACTGATTCTCCGTCTTTTCGATTTCAGGGAAGTTAGAGGTCTCCTCGTTGGCCTTCATGATTTTCTGCCTATATTCTTCATAGCGCTTCCTTGCCTCTTCAGCCTTCTCCTTCTCGCCGAGGTAGTCGTATGCCTCTGCCACGTGCTTCCACCACATCGGGTCTTCTTCCGCTTCTTTCAGGCAGTAGTCAAGGAACTTCCCGTAGGCTTCCCTCGCGAGCTCCTCCATGCCGAGCTTCCGAGCGATGTTGCCGACATCCTCGTAGAAGACACCCTCTTCCTCTGCTTCACTCTTGTAGTACTCAAGGGCCTTCTCCCAGGCTTCCCTTGCCTTCTCCTCGTTGTCCAGCTCCTCGTAGAGCTTCGCCACGTCCTCCCAGAACCACGGCTCCTCCTCGGCGTAGCGCTCCAGAGCCTTGGCGGCTCTCTCCATGTTTCCTGCCTTCTTCCAGTACTCGTGGGCCTCCTTGAGGTAGTAGGTGTCCTTCTCTTTCTCATAGAGCTGTTCGTAGATTTCCGCTGCCTTCTCGTACTTCTGGGCCTTCTCGTAGGCCCAGGCGGCGCTCTCCATCCAGCCGAGCCTCTCATACATCTCCGCTGCCTTCAGATAGTCGCCTTTCTTCTCGTATTTCCTTGCCGCCGCTTTGTATTTTCCGGCCTTTTCAAGGCTTTCCGCGCTCCTGAAGCGATCCGAAATGCTCAAATCCGGTTCGCTGATATACCATATCCCGAACACCAGTATTGCCGCGAAGAATATTATTATCCCCAGAACCCACCTGAGTTTCTGCCAGGTTATGCTCAGATAGGCTCCGTAGCCGCTTATAATCGTAAATACCGCGAGTATGCTCCCGTATTTCCAGCTCTCGGCGTAGAGAGTCAGACCGGTGAAAAACAGGAGCATCAGGGTCACGCCAAGGAATCCAAGGCTCAAGATAACCCTGACCAGCATCGTAAAGCCCCACTCATAGATTATGAAGCCCGCTACTGCAAGGACAGCGACCAGAAATCCGAGGATATACGCTTTTATTCTGTCCATACTTCCACCCCCTCCAAACCCAGCAGGAATTTTTTATATTCAATCTTCGGTGTGTAAAATCCCAGATCATGGGATGAAACCACCCTGTGGCACGGAACGATTATGGGGTAGGGGTTGCGCCTCATAACCCCTCCGACAGCTCTCGGTGAAGTCCCGGCCAGTTCAGCAAGCCTGCCATATGTTATCACGCTTCCTCTTTTAACATTTTTTGTGAGTATTTCATAAACTTTCCGCTCGAATGGTGTTACTCCTCTGAAGCTGAGATATTTCATGGCTTCGCTGTTGGTTAACTTCCCGATCAGGACGTCGTGGATGAGTTTCGTGAACAGGGACTTTCTTGGCTTCAGATTCACATCAACGCCCCTTCTCATGAGAAAGCGGCTTATCGCTTCTATCCTCTCCTCCAGATACCCCATTCCATCTATGGAGAATGTTAAACCGTCGATTTTTTCATCAAAGATAACCGCAACCCAGAAGTCTCTGCCAGAAATTCTGAACCTCTCAACGCTCAACATTTTTGCACCTCCTTAGCTCCTCCACAGCCTTTCTCAGCGGCCCGGCCAGGGAATGCGCCTCCCTTCCGTAGAGGAATGACCTCCCGAGGAAGCGCCGGAAGATTGTTCTGAAGTATTTCCTCCTTATCGGGTCTCTCGGATAGTCGAGGACCTCAAGAAGCTCCCCCCAGAGCTTTACCAGATTATCCTTCTCCTTCCATGTTGCGGGCTCCAGAGAGTGCTTCACCTCAGAGTGCTCTTCCCTGCGGAGCTCGTAGAGGATGACCGCAACGGCATGGCTCAGATTCATCGTTGGATACGCCTCGCTGGTAGGAATGGTAACCGTCAAATCCATCAGCTCAAGCTCCCTGTTGTCAAGCCCCCGGCTTTCCCTGCCGAAGAAAAGCCCCACTTTTCCGGGGTAGCCTTTGAGCTTCTCCTTCAGCTCTCCGGGTTTTAAAGGCGCCCTCTCCACGATGTAGTTCTTTCCTGCAATGGCGGTTGTTCCGACTGCCAGGTCAAGCATCGCCAGAGCATCCTCAAGGCTCTCCACGGTTTTTGCATTTTCAAGGATATCCCTCGCATGAACCGCGAACTTATACGCCTCTCCCCCAATGTCGGGCGGATTGACGAGTATCAGCTCGCTGGCACCGAAGTTCTTCATCACTCTCGCAACGAACCCGATGTTTATCTGATATTCAGGCTCCACTAGAATGACTGCCGCCTTCATTTTCATCGGAAAAGATTTAAGGCAATGGATTAAAATGCTTGCGGTGGGAGAATGAAAAAGGAAAATCTTGTGCTGCTTCTGTGCTCTTCGGCTTTTGTAATCTCGCTTTACATGCTGATCGGAATTGTGATGGTGCTCCTGACAGGCAGGGCAGTTGTTCTGGGCAGAAGTGTAAGCGGTCATGCTCTGCTGATGCTGGAAGCGCCTGCGGTGGCCCTGATCCTTCTGTCGGCGGCGTTTTTCAGGAGAAAGGCAAGATTTTTCTCCTGTGCTTCGCTCTTTTCGGCATTTTCTCTCATGCTCTTCCAGAGGGCGGATATTGGGCCATCACCGGTGCTTCTTGCAGGACTTGTGCTCTCCCTCATCGCCCTCGCGGCTGCATTTCCTGCGGAGAAGCAGCAGGTGAGCCTGAACGAGAGGACTGCAAACATCATTCTGAGCGTTGCTTCTGTGCTTGTTATGGTGAAGGCGTGGGGGTTTGCATGGCCTGGCGAGTTTAAGCTTCCGGTCTTTCTGCTCGGGACTGTGGGCGCTCTGCTGCTCCTATTCAAAAACAGGGTTGTATCGAGCGGGGGAATTCCCCTTCTGGTGTTCTTTTACTGCTCGACTTCATACACCCTCTACGCCCTCCAGCTGAACTGGCAGGTGTTCTGGGCCGCCTCGGTCGTCCTGCTGGCATACTCCTTAATTCCGCTGAGAAAACTCCTGAGGTGAGAAGATGAAGGTCTACGTGCTTGGAGCTGGTTCAATAGGCTCCCTCTTTGGGGCTCTGCTGGCGAGGTCAGGAAACGAGGTAACGCTTATCGGAAGGGAGGAGCAGGTCAGAGCGGTGGCTGAGAGGGGGCTGAGGATAACCGGGGTGGAGGAATTTGTTGTGAAGCCAGAGGCCACGATTTATGCCCCGGAAGAGCCTCCAGACCTGCTTATTCTGGCCACTAAGTCCTACTCCACGGAATATGCTCTCAGGTGTGCGAGACACTGCATAGGAGAAAAGACGTGGATTTTGAGCATACAGAACGGTCTCGGCAATGAAGACCTCGCTCTGAAGCACACGAAGAATGTTCTCGGGGGAATTACGACAAACGGGGCGCTCCTGACTGAGTGGGGAGTAGTGAAGTGGACGGGGAAGGGAATAACGACCATCGGCCTCTATCCCAAGGGAAGGCATGACTTTGCCCGAAAGGTCGCGGAGACCTTCAATGAGGCGGGTATTGAGACGTATCTCACGGAGAACATCATCGGCTGGAAGTGGGCCAAAGTCATCGTCAATTCCGTCATAAACCCTGTAGGAACCCTCCTTGAAGTAAAGAACGGATTCATTCTGGAGGACGACTACCTTCAGGGAATTGCGGTGGAGATAGCGAAGGAGGGTTGCATGACGGCACAGCAGTACGGTATAGAATTCGAGATACATCCTCTGGAGCTCCTCTGGAGCACGCTGGAGAAGACGAGGGAGAACTACAACTCAATGCTTCAGGACATCAGGCGGGGCAAGAGGACGGAGATAGACTACATAAACGGGAAGATTGTGGAGTATGCCGAGGGAATAGGTCTGAAGGCTCCGATGAACGCCCTTCTCTGGGCGCTTATAAAGGCCAAGGAGCGGAAGATAAATAAGGTTGGCTGATTATATCCTACCGGGGGGATTGAGATGCCCATATTCGGCGGAAAGGAAAACAGTGTCTTCAACGCCATTGACAGGCATATGGAGGTTGTAAAAGCCACTTTGGAAAAGTTCAGGGAGATGATGGTCGTATATCTTGATAAAGACTTTGAGAAGGCCAGAGAGCTTGAGATGCAGGTGGACAGGCTTGAGAGTGAAGCCGACACACTGAGAAGGGAGATTGAGACCATGCTCTATGAGGGAGCTTTTCTGCCGGCGAGCAGAGGGGACTACGTCAGACTGTCCGAGGAAATTGACCAGGTTGCCGATGCCGCTGAAAGCGCGGCTCATACGTTAATTCTCGCCAGACCAAAGGTTCCGATTGAGATAAAGGACGAAATCATCATGCTTGTGGATGCGGCTCTCGAAACATACAAAACTCTGATGGAGGGTGTGAAGAACCTCAATGTGGATGTGAATAAGGCCCTTGAATATGCAAAGAAGACGGAGGACGCGGAAGAAAGGGCGGATGAGCTGGAGTACGATGCCAAGAGGAAGGCCTTTGAGAGCGAAACAATAAGCACGTATGCAAAGCTTATATGGAACCAGATTCTGACAAAAATTGGGGATATAGCAGACAGGGCCGAGGATGCATCTGATCAGGTCATGCTGATGGCAATAAAAAGAAGGGGATGAGGTGATGGGAATGGTTAAGGTTTTGGTTGCTGCTCCGCTGCATGAGAAAGCCATAGAGGTTTTGAAGGATGCAGGTTTTGATGTTGTTTATGAGGAGTATCCGGATGAGGAAAGGCTGGTTGAGCTTGTTTGGGATGTGGAGGCAGTAATCGTCAGAAGCAAGCCAAAGGTGACCAGAAGGGTTATCGAAGCCGCCCCAAAGCTTAAGGTTATTGGAAGGGCCGGCGTCGGGCTGGACAACATCGACCTTGAGGCGGCGAAGGAGCGCGGGATAAAGGTCGTCAACAGCCCTGCAGCAAGCTCAAGGAGCGTTGCCGAGCTGGCTATAGGGCTCATATTCAACGTGGCAAGGAAGATAGCCTTTGCTGACAGAACGATGAGAGAGGGCATCTGGGCGAAAAAGCAGTGCATGGGAATAGAGCTTGAGGGCAAAACGCTTGGAATAGTGGGCTTCGGGAGGATAGGATATCAGATAGCAAAGATCGCCAGAGCCCTTGGAATGAATCTCCTCCTCTACGACCCCTATCCGAACTTTGAAAGGGCGAAGGAAGTGGGAGGGAAGTTCGTCGAGCTTGAGGAGCTTCTTAGGGAAAGCGATGTTGTCACGCTCCATGTGCCTCTTCTCGATTCCACATACCACCTCATTAATGAGGAGAGGCTTAAGCTCATGAAGCCGACGGCCATACTCATCAACGCGGCTCGCGGAGCGATTGTTGACACCGAAGCCCTCGTCAAGGCTCTGAAGGAGGGCTGGATTTACGGGGCTGCGCTGGACGTCTATGAGGAGGAGCCCCTGCCGAAGGATCATCCGCTTACCGAGCTTGACAACGTGGTTTTAACCCCGCACATAGGTGCCTCCACGGTAGAGGCTCAGATGCGCGCTGGAGTTCAGGTTGCAGAGCAGATCGTGGAAATTTTGAGGGGATGAGCTTTTTTCTTTTTCTTTGGAGGGTTTCAGGTGGAAACACTCATTAACGCAGTTGTCAAGGTCATAGGACTCGCAGTTACAAAGCTCCCTGATGATGTTGTGGAAGCCCTGAGAGAGGCATATTCTGTTGAAAAAAGCACCACAGCCAGATTCAATCTCGGGAACATTCTGAAAACAGTTGAAATAGGCAGAGCTGAAGGAATTCCCATCTGTCAGGACACGGGGACGATGACGTTTTTCGTTGAGGCCGGAATAAAAAGCCCCTACCTCGGAGGGCTCAGGGAGGCGCTCATTGAGGCCGCCAGAAGGGCGACCGGCGAAATTCCGCTGAGGCCGAATGCCGTTGATGTCATCACGAACAGAAATTCAGGGGACAACACAGGGAGGTTCGTCCCGGTAATACACTGGAAGCTGGTTGAGGGAGACAGGATTAGAATTGCGGTCATGCCGAAAGGAGGCGGCAGTGAGAACTGCTCCGCTCTTGCAGTGCTCAATCCGGGTGATGGCTTTGAGGGAGTTAAGCGCTTCGTGGTTGAGCATGTGAGAAAATGCGGCGGGAAGCCGTGTCCTCCGGTTATCCTTGGAATAGGGATTGGAGGGAGCGCGGAGCTTGCCCTGATGCTGGCCAAGGAGTCCCTCTTAAGGCAGATAGGTGTGAGGCATGAGAACGAACGTATAGCGCGGCTTGAGGAGGATGTTCTGGAAGAGGTCAACTCACTTGGAATAGGCCCGATGGGTATGGGAGGGAGAACAACGGCTCTGGATGTTAAGATTGAATATGCCCACAGGCACCCTGCTTCCCTCCCTGTCGGGATTGTGGTTCAGTGCTGGGCCCACAGGAGGGCTTTTCTGGAGGTTGAAGCGGACGGCGAGTTCCGAATCTGGCAGTAGCTAAGGGAACCATTTCTGAATAGTTTCTTCATCAAAAATAACAGAGAGCTCCTCTTTAAGCCCTGCGGATATGTATTCATTTCCCCCCACCTTTTTTAGCCCCATCTCAAGGTATCTCCTTCCTTCTTTGCCCTGAAGTTCTCTCAGGATTCCGAGGAGGATGTATGCACTCCAGCCGAGAGGATAGTTTGTGCTCTGGGCAAGCTTTATCATCTCATGTGCTGCATTTTCAGCCTCTGCAAATTCTCCAAGTCCGATGAGCGAGACTGTCATACGGAAAAGGGCATCAATTGCCCTCCTGTAGTTTTTTACCTTCAAAAAGTATTCCGCAGCTTTCCTGGAGTAATCAGCGGCGGCTTTATAGTTTTTCAATGAATAGTTTGCTATGCCCAGCTGGATGTAGCCGAGGTTTTCCATGAAGGGGAGGCTGTAGGCTTTGGACACCTTGAGTCCCTCTCTGTAGTATTTCAGGGCCTTTTTCAGGTTTCCCATCTCAACATACAGATAGCCTATGTGATACAGCACGAGGGCCTCAAGTTCTGGATATATGTGGGGATATGCTCTTAGAGCCTCAAGTTCTTTGAAGGCACTTTCAAGGGCTTCTCTCCTTTCCCTCCGGAATGTATGTATCTTCGTTAGCTCGATATAATAGCCGAGCTTCATGTAGGGGTCATCTGGATGCCGGGAGAATATCCTCTCCAGGTGAGCAAAGCATTCCACAGCTTTGTCAGTATTTCCGAGCTCGCAATAAACATCAACGAGCATCATAAGCACGTCAAATCTGTGGAAGTCGTCTCTGATGATGTCCTTGACTTCAAGCCACAGCTTCAGGGCTTTTTCAAAAAATCCTCTGTTAAAGTAAATTCTTGCGATCTCTTTTTTGGAATAGGGGGAATGCTTAATCCTGTCAAGCAGCTTCATGTAGCTCGCTGGAAAATCGAGGGCAACCCTCCATAACTTTCGGATTCTCAGCTCTGTCATGTCTTTAATGAGATTCTCATCCTCAAGACGCACGGCATATTTAAAGGCCGTAAGAAAACTTTTGGCCGTGTTTTTTTCAAGGAGGTATTCTATATATCCCCTGTAATACTCCCTTTCGGATATCGTTCTTACCTCCTCCACGAACCCCCTGAGCAGGTCATGGAGAGAATAACCGCTTCCAAATCTTTCTACAAGTCCCTTTTTCATAAGCGAGTACAGGACAGGGAATGGGTTGTGAGCAAAAAGTTTCTTCAGAACGTTGAGGTCAACCGGCTCATCAAAGAGAGAAAGCACTTGGAGTATGAGTTTCTCATCCTCACTGAGGGTCTCATATACCTCCCTGAAGAAGTATTCAAAGAGATTCTCTCCAGAAAATCTGGGATTTTCAGAAACGAGAATTAGCATAAGCGGATGTCCAAATGTCATCTGATAGAGATAGCTGAATTCCTCGGGAGTAATTTCAGGTATCTTGAGCTTTAAAAGCTCATATGCTTCCCTGCTGTCCAGACCTTTCAGATGTATAACAAGAACCCTGTCATCATAGCTTATTCTCGGTTTTTCCCTTGATATGAGGATCAGCTTCCCCTTCTCTATATGGGAGGAAAGGAATCTAATGAAAGTTTCGATATCTTCATCCTGACATTTGTGGATGTCATCGAAAACAGCAATCGCATTTGTTTCATTAATCCCCTTTAGGGCCAGCCTGTTTATAACCGCAATGTCCTTTCCACCTCCCCTGAGGTATTCGAGCATCTCTGAGAAACCAAGAAAGCTTAAATAAAGTGCCAGCTGCCATGTAACATACTCAATCGTGTCCTCTTCTGTGATGGAATACCAGAAAGCATCTTTAAACACCCTGGCAACCAGGGTAGATTTCCCTATCCCTGCTATTCCATAAACCACAACAACAGGCTGAGGGCCAGAAAGCATCTCTATTTCCTTCTTCCTTCCCACAAAGGTTTTAACTTCTGGGGCTCTGCTCTCAAAGAATGTTGGGGTGTAGCTGAGGACATTTCTCCCGATTGCAATTCTCAGTCCTTTTGCATCAAAGCTTATCCTGAGTTCCTCAAATTTCAGGGAATACACCTTTATGTTTTTTCCTCCGATTCTCATCCATCTGCCTTCAACGAGACCAAACCTTTCAAGGGTTCTCAGAGACCTCGATATCTGACTCTCATCCTTCTGCAGAAGTCTTGCTATCTCCCTAGGATTGAGAGAGTTTGTCCTCAGGAGAGCCAGTATCTGGATGTTGGTCTCATTTAAGACTGCTCGCAACCTTGAAATCTCATCTGACAAATAATTCACCTCTTTCCGCCATTATATACCCTGCCAAGCTCCTCCCATACTGCATCGTAGAGCCATTTTTGGTCCTTCAGTTTCTCTTTTCCAAGTCTGAAATATTCACTGCCGTCTTCCCCTCTCAGATTTTTAATTGCACCGAGGAAGATGTATCCTGCCCATCCAAGGGGGTAATCCGTGCTCTGGGCAATTTTGATCATCTCTTCTGCGCTCTCTTCCGCTTCTTTCAGCCTCATAAGCCCGATGCAGGAAACACAATGATAGCCAAGACTGCCAGCTGCCCTTCTGTAGTTTCTGACCTTGAGGAAGTAATCCACGGATTTTCTGCTGTATTCAACAGCTTTTTCATATTCCCCAAGATGGAAGTGGGCTTTTGCAAGCTCAAAATACACAGTGTGCTCCATGAAAGAGAGACTGTATGCCTTTGATATTTCCAGTGCCTGAAGATAATATCTCGTGGCATCATGAACCCGCTCCATACTCACGTATATATCGCCTATGTGAAGGAGAACCAGACTCTCAAGCTCTGGATAGGTCTCAAGGTTCTTGACTATCTCAAGTTCCTTGAAGGCGCTCTGAAGGGCTTCCTCCGGTTTCTCCATGTAAAATTTGAATTTGGTGAGCTCAATGTAATACCACAGCTTAACTTCTGGATCATCATTGCTCTTTAAAATTTCCTCATACTCCTTTAAGCATGCTTCAGCCTTCTCGAACTCATAGAGCTCCATATACACATCAGCGAGAGAGCTCACCACGTCAGCCCTGTGTATTCCATTAATCTCGTCCTTGACCTCAAGCCAGAGCTTCAGAGCTTTTCTGAAGAGCCCTTTCTGAAAGTATATATGTCCAAGTTCCTTCTTGGCATAGGGATTATCCCCAATCTGGACTAAAACCTTCATGTAAGTTTCTGGAAAGTCCTGGATTATTCTCTTGAATTTTTTCACCCTGAGGGTGATGAGCTCTTTGATTTTCTCGCTGTCTCCTATTCTGACCGCATATCCAAAAGCTCTCAAAAAGCTTTCAGCGGCTCCTTTTTCCAGCAGGTAGTCTGTGTACTCTCTGTAATATTTTTTCTCTGATATATCTCTAACCTCCTCGACAAATCCTCTGAGGAGATCATGGAGAAAATAGAGCTCTCCTCTTCGTTCCAAGACTCCTTTGTTGAGCAGTGAATACAGAACGGCAAAGACATTTTTTCTCTTGTAGAGCCTTCTTATGGCCTCATATTCGAGGGGCTCATTAAACAATGAAATCAGCTGAAGCATGAATTTTTCATCTTCAGTCAGCATTCCGTAGACCTCACTGAAGAGAAAATCAAAGATATTGCTCCGGGAAATCTCCCTGTTATTCCGGTATGCTTCTGTAAAAAGCTTCAGTGCAAGAGGGTGTCCCTTCGTAAGGTTATAAATCTCGGCAAATTTTTGGAGGTCAATGCTGGTATTTTCCATCTTCACCATTTTATAGGCATCTTCAATTTTTAATCCACCGAGAGGTAGATAGAGGATATGCTCGCCAAACCCCAGGTTGGGTTTCTCTCTTGAGAGGATGATGATTTTCCCCTTCTGAATTCTCCCGGCTAAAAATGACAGAAAGTGGAGGATTTTATCATCAGAGCACTTGTGGAGGTCATCTATAACAACCTCTGCCTCTGTCGACTCAATACCTTCAAGTGCTATTTCATAGATGGCCTTTTCCTCCCTGTCTCCCCCTCTCAGGTATTCCAAAAGAAGCCTGTATCCCAGAGTGTTTAAAAACAGACCCATCTGCCACATGAAGCTCTCAAAACTATCCATCTCCCCCATCTGATACCAGAATGCATTTTTAAAAACAGCAGCTGCTATTGAGGTTTTACCTATGCCGGCTATTCCATAAACTATAACTACCCTCTTTTCTGGGGAGGTTATAGCTCTTATCTCTTCTTCCCGTCCGAAAAGATTTTCTACAGCTGGAGCTCTGCTTTCCGGGAGAGGTATTTCATAGCTCTTCTCTTTCAGTGTTTGGATAACGACGCTTCCGGGTTTGAAGGTTATTTTAATCTCTCCGACCTTCAGGGAGTATATCCTGACATTCCTTCCTCCAACTCTGATCCACCTTCCTTCAACCAGCCCAAGCCTCTCCAATGCTTTCAGTCTCCTTGAGATGTCTGTCTCATTTTTCTGCAGGATCCTTGCAAGTTCCCTTGGATTGAATGATCCTGACCTTAAAATTGAAAGTATCTGAAGGTTTGTCTCATTTGAAAAAGCTTTAATAAGTTGGGGAACTTCCATGCATTACCCTCATATCATAGGGAACTTTAAGATTTTTATAATTATCGTTCTAAAATTTTTATAATTGTAATTTAATGCTTTGAAATTCGGAATGAAAACCAGGAAAAATCAATCCAACAGACAAGAAAAAAGGAAAAAGTTAAGTTTCAATGAACGCTTTTCAGTATTTCAAGGATTCTTTTGATGCAGATGTATGCTTTCCTCGCGTATATTGCATATCTGGCGTAGTCTCCTCTTTCCAGATAGATTTCAGCTTTTTTGAGATACTCTTCTGCCATTCTGTAGAATTTCATAGCTTTTTCGGAGGTTATGTTCTCCGGAAGCTCTTCCCTGAGCTTCATGTAGTGGTGCTCCCAGATGAGGCCCAAGGTCATCCAGAATCCTCTTCTAAGTTCCTCTGTTTTTTCTCTGTCTACTGTCTCAAGCCTCACCTCTACCACTGGATCATCGGAGACAAAAATGCAGAGATAGCCCCCGATTATCCTGAAGTAACCATATCTGCTCTCTTTTTCGCTGAGTTCATAGACGCTCCCGTTCTTCTTCACGGTTATGTGTGAGACACGCATCCCCCTGAGAGGCACCATTATTACAGCGTATCCCCCTTTGGAGACCGTGACATTCAGCGTTATCTTTTCCCGTATATAAACCTCCGAGCCCTTCATTATGCTGGAGTTCTCCTCCTTTATTACTTTCATTTTTGAGGAGCTGCCTGCAAACAGCCATGGCCTCTTCCGTATCCTCCCATCCAGCTTTATCAGGGGTCTCTTGGGCAGGGTTAGAGTTCCTCTGAACCCTTCCACTTCCAAGGTTACCCTGACTGTTTTATTTCCAATTTTAACATCACTTTTGATATCTCCCGGTATCTCCATTACGGTGGTGTTGTTCCCCTCTACTATCCTGACTGAGGTATTTACGGTGAATATAAGGCTTGCAAATCCCACGTTACCGTATATGTCGGATGCCCAGAGGGTTATGCTGTGCCTTCCGTCTGAGATAAGGACATCTGCCTTCCACACTCCATCTGATGGGGAAAGGTTGAATTCTGTTCCATCAATCCTGCCCTTTACCCAAAGGACGCCAGAGTTGTCGGTCACATTGGCTATGATCTCCGTTATGTTGGTGTCATATGTTCTGTTTTCTGGGTAGATTACACGTATTGCCGGCGGCGTGTTGTCTGCAATATGGGTTGCATTTCCGTGGAGATGCACTGTCTGGAGCAACAGGAGGGTGGTCATGTTGTAACCTATCAAACCTCTAATCACGGCAGTTCTCGTATATGTAGCGTTTATCCAGCCGATTGGCGAGCCTGCTGTTAGGTTTTCTTTCAAAGATGAGAGCACCCAGTTATAAACCGTTACGTTCAGCACCTCATCAAAGCCTGCAGTGGAGACGTTTATCGTGGAGAGCACATCCGCTGTCCAGTTCCCGAAGTCCTCCCTGAAAGGCTCCCATTCTGTGGTGTTGTAGAAGCCGAAGTCCCTGCTGAAGGCGTAGCTCTCGTTCCTGACAAGGCTCACGTTGGTGAAGACCTCGATGATCTTTGTGACCCTCGCGCTCATGTTGTAGGAATCCCACACTGTCAGGGTAACGTTGTAGACCCCTCCGCGGGCGTAGGTGTGAACCGGGTTGGGCCCTTCGGCAGTCTCGCCGTCTCCGAAGTCCCAGAGGTAGCGCGAGATTCCATCGGGGTCGCTGGCGTTTGCCACGAAGTGCACCATCAGGTAGGTCGCGTTCCAGGTGAAGTCCACCTCTGGAGGCTCGTTTATCCTGAAGACCACGCTCTCCTCCGATACGTGCCCGGCGATGTCCCCTGCGACGACCCTGAACTCGTGGGTTCCAAAGTCAAGTTCCATGCTTTCTCCGCTCGCTATTGGAACTTCCGCCCCATCAAGGTACGTCCTGACGAACTTGAGGTTCTCCTCTTCAATGGTGTAGTTGAACGTGATGTTTCTGTCGTTGTAGGTCTCGTTGAGGGGACTGAGTATGGAAATCCTTGGAACCTTTGTGTCGACCAGAACCCATATGGAGGCGTTTGCGGCGTTTCCGAAGGTGTCAATGGCCCTAACTGTTAGGGTCGTGTTTCCATCGGGAAGCACAACGGTTCCAACCCAGAAGTCCGTCTCCGGAACCCTGATGAGGTCTGAGGTCGTGTTTCCGAACTCAACGTAAACCCTTGAAAGGTCGCTCTCGTCCCTAACTGTAACGTTCAGGTCAATCCTTGAGATGTTGTACACGCCGCTCGCGGGCGAGTTGATGATGATCGCTGGTGGGGTCGTATCGGGTTCTCTGACCTCCGCGGTGAAGCTGTATACGTTGTTTGTCTCGTTGGACTCGTTTACGAGGTTCCTTGGATCGACGGCGAGGGTGATGTTGTAGACTCCGACGTTCAGCGGCAGGGAGACGTTGAAGGGTCCGAGCGAGACGTTCGAGAGCCATTCGAGCGTTCCATTAACGTAGACTGCCAGCTCGGCCTCCTCAACGTTCAGTCCTCCAAGGTTGTCCAGGATTCCATGAACCGTTACATTGCCGGGCACTCCACTATAGCTGGCGTTCCTTATCGCGAGATCAGGGGCCGCGGGAAGAACCTCAACGGTAGCTTTGTACACGTTGTTCGAGTAGTCCCTGTCTTCGATTGGCGAGCCGTATAGGTAGTCGTACTTGATTTCGATGTCATACTTACCCGTCTTGTTGGGCACCCAGATCAGGAGCGCATAATCTGACTCCAGAGGATCGAGCCTTCCGATTGGAACGGCGTCAACTTCAGTGCCGTTGGCGTACAGGACTACAACCCCCGTCCACGTTTCCGCGTTTCCTTTGTTGCCGAGCTCCACGAGGAAGAACATTGGACTCCACTCGGCTCCCTTCTCACTGCTCCTGATTACGTGCATTATCGCCCCGTCGGAGGTGTAAATCTTGGATTCAAGGATGCTCAGATAGTTCAGGACATCGCTGAGGTTTGCCCCGACCAGATACATTGACACCAGGTCATCGAGCGGGAGCGGAAGCTTGCTCAGGTCTACGAGATACTCCAGCTCCATCCCAGTTGCGAGCGAGTAAACGCCGGGGTTGTAAAGCGGAGCCAGTACGGTCAGCTCGTTCTCGCTTACCGGGAAGATCAGACCGGGATCGACGGGAATCATGAACTCCCTGTTGATTGCCGGAACGCCTTCGAGACCAAAGATTTCGCGGCCGTTGAGGAGCAGGTAGAGGTCGTGCAGTGGGGCCTTCTTGGCCTCACTGACCTTCAGGAGCACAACCGCCCTCTTGATCGCGCGCCTCACGGTGTCCCTGTCGAGGTTCTTGCGGATAATATAACCTACCATTGGGTTGTCAAAGGTGGGCTCAACAACCCCGCTTATGTCCTTCTGGTTGAGGCACCAGAGGGCACCGGAAGTTTTGCTCGATGCGGTTGCCTGGATGTTGAAGGTAACCGCGGGAGTGAACCAGCCCCCGCCTTCCTTCACGACCCTCTTCCAGTTCTCGTAATTGCTGTAGAGGGTTGCGCCTATGGAAATGATGGGTATCAGCTTTGCTCCTCCCTTCGCTATCTTCGCAAGTCTTGTGAGCTTGGTTGCCTTGGCCTCGTCCAGGAGAGTTTTAGGCATGTTCTTGGCTTCCTTCATCACGAACCACTTGAGATAATTGGTGAACTCTCTGTTGCCCATCCTCATTAGGTCCCTTGCTTCCAGTATCCCCGGTTCCAGGATTATTTCGGTAGCCTCTCTGCCAGTTTTTACAACCTTCGCTGAGGGCAGGATTTCGTTGTAGTAAGCCAGGGCTTTCCTAAGTCTCCGGAACTTCTCCGGGTCGGTTATCTGAAGCCTGTCTATTTCCCTCATAATTTCCGCTATCTTCTCTGGATTGCCCCTGGCGGCTGCCATCCTCTTGGCGTAGTCGAAGAGCTCATCGTAGCCTTGGGCTGAGTCCTTTACTATTCCCTCAGCGTAGTCCTTTATGTCCCCTGTTCCCTTCTTGAGGCCAACAACGCCCATAGCCCCGGCGTTTCTGTTAAGAATTGCCGAGAGCGCGTCTGAACCAAGCTCCGCAAGGGCAAGGCCGTTACCAAAGACGGGTATCATTTCCGCTGCGCAAAGCACTATGACACCGCTCTTGGTGTGCGGAGTCAGGATTCCATCCTTGGCCATCAGGTACAGCGTCCTGCCTCCCTCGACGATGAGGTTCTTGGCACCGCTTACGACCTTACCCCCAGTCCTCTTTACAGCCCTCCACGCCCCACTCATGCTGAATGGATCTTCAAGGGTCAGCAGGTATCCGCTTGCATTCGAGGGGACTATCAGGGTGATAACGGTGAGCGGCGCGGTGAAGTTGTAGGGCCTGCTGATGTGGTAAATTGCCCTGTTGTTGCCGTCGAACATCGTCAGGTTCAGAACGTCCGTAATGTTCTCACTCGTGTATACAAGTAACGTCAGGTTAGAGTGTGTTGAGTTGTAGGGGGTAACCGAGTAGATGAACACCATCTTGTCCGTGCTCGTTGAGTTCACCTCCGTGGTTAGAACAACAACCGAGCCGTTGATGTCCTGTCCGAAGGCGTATATTGCCCTCCTTGGAACGGGGGTGAAGTTTGAGGGAGCGGCAAGGAACACGAAGGGCTTGGATGTTGCGTAGAACAGCCCGTTCTCCACGAAGACCCTCGCCTCGTAGAGTCCCATGGGTAGGTTGGTGACATTGAAGGTGAAGCGCTCCCCATCGAAGGTTCCCACCGATACCCACTCCGCGGCTGGGAACGAGTACCTCCTTATCCTGAGAACCGCCAGAGTATCGTTCGTGTAGAGCCTGCTGATGTTGGGGAAGGTCGCCGTAAAGATGTAGGGTGGATCAATGAGAACGGTTCCGTTGTCTCCGAGGGCATCGAGGGCACTCAGGTTGACTACACCGGGCATCACGCTCTTTATCGGGGTTGCGTTGACGTAGAAGCTCTTCCAGCCCGTAGTCACGTTCTCGCCAAGGGTTACGATGTAGGAGTACTCCTCACCGCCCCTGGCC
>WAPO01000207.1 GCA_015520705.1 Thermococcus sp.
ATAGTGGGGGGGCTCTCCACTTAAACATCCGCAGGACGATTCTCCCACTCCGCGCCTTCAGGGCTGATTGATGAGCTCGTTGTATCCGGAGAGCACAGGGGAGAGGGAATAGGAAGAAAGCTGATAGAGGCCGCTGTAGAGCTGTGCAGGGAGCTGGGATGCGTCGAGGTCGAAGTGAGCACGGAAATTGGCAACCTCAAGGCTAGGGAGTTCTACAGGAGCATGGGGTTTGAGGAAACCGCTGTCCTACTGGAAATGAATTTGGAGTGAAGGGAAAGCTCAAATCTGATCCAGGAGCTTCTTTCTCTTTTCCTCATACTCTTCCTGAGAGATAACACCCATATCGTAGAGCTCCTTCAGCTTTTTGAGCTTTTCAAGGGGATCCTCCTTCTGAACCTGCACGCCTCTGGACTCCATGCGCACCGCCCGGCTTATAACCTCCTTTGGCTTATGTATCCACATTTCCTGACTTGTCAGATGCTTTTTCCTCTCAATGCTGACGGGCTCCACAGCTATTCTGTTGATAGCCTCTTTTATAGCTTCAATGGCCTCTCGGCTCTTTGTCTTATCCATTCTGTCCAGCTTTATCTCATCCCCGTTTTCCTGTTTTATTATGAATTCGGCATACATCTTGCCGATCTTGACATAAACTTCCTCAAGCTTTTCATAGGGAACGGCCTTCATGTCGTATCTGCCAAACATCTTCTCATCCAGATATATAATCCTCCTGTCCGTAACCACGAGCCACTTTGGCTTCTCCACACCCATCTTCTTCTTAACCGCAAACAGCACCTCTTCCCCTGTCTGCAGGTTTTCACCGATTCCCTTTGGAAGCTTTTCAACCATAATTTTCACCCATAACAAGTATGAAGTTAAGTATATTAATGTTGCCAAATTAACCTGGACAATATTCTATCAGAGACAGAAAAGTATATTAACCCAAACCATGTAACATGTAAAAATAGATGTGGATAGAGAGCAAAACCTGTCTCGCTTTTCTTTTCTGCGGGATGGTTTTGAACGGTGGTGAAGGCATGAAGAAATATGTGATAGTAGCAGGGCTTTTTATTGGCTCTCTACCGGGCGCGCTCTGCCAGGAGGATGATGGGTATCTCACGGGGTTTCACGTGAGCGGACCTCTCATCGGCGTTGCAATAATCCTCGGCTTGATACTACTGCTATGGCTTATTCTAAAGTTCATGCTCAAACTCATCGTCGTGGGGATAACGAGCCTAACCTTTGGCGGTGTTGGCTATCTCATTGGCACAATGTTCCTCCCAAGCCTCGCTATATACATTGGAGGTGCATTCTTTATCCTCGGCCTGTGGCTTTCCCTCAAGCTGCTGAGAGCGCAGGGAGGGAAAATAGCCGTGGTCAAAACTTCATCGGAGCACGATGACAGCTTCTTTAACGACGACTGGGGAGATGATGAGGGTGAGTTCTAAGAAAGATAGCACTTTCAGAGAGGAATTTCATAGGAGGTAAAAACAATGAAAGAGCAGTATAAAAGTGTGTATCCGGATAAAGAGAGCCTCAAAAAAGGTAAAGTCTTTTTGGTTATAACACTCTTGGTGTTCTCAGCACTTGCATTTGGGCCAGTTCTGGGCTCGCAACTTCCGAAGTATGCCCCAACGGCAGGAGAGCTACAGCAGCTTGGCATTCAGGTAAAATCCTCAAGCTCGGGTTTAGTGGCCCCCAACGTCACTATGACCCTAATCTCGGGCGAGATCAAAAGAGATGACATCTCCGACGTGAAGGCCCACATAACGATAATGGAGTATGGAAATGGGCCTGAAAAGGCAAATGAAGTTTTCCAGAAGGACATTGTCGATATCAAGACTATGTGCAGCGGATATGATGACAACTCAAGAAAGCTGGAAGTTGGCACGAAGGAGGCGAGCTGCTATGTCTTCAGCACAGGTTTCCAAACAATTAACGGGAAAAAATATAAATTTGGAACCTGGTTTGGCACTACCAAACTCCTTCTTCATGGTCAATATATCATCAAGATACAGATTACGGGAGATTGGGATGGCATCAAGAAATATGCCCCTGACTACACGACAACCGTGTGCATAACCCATGTGGATGGAAGCACCGATTGCACCACCAACGTGGACGAAGCCAAGTATTCCGCTTACCTGAAAACCCTTGATAAGCTCAAAGCCACCGGAAGGACTTTTTCAGAGACCCTCATTGGTAACCTGATTAATCTCATACTGCCGCGTCTCGATAACTCCGAAACTTCCCCTTCCATCCAAGTGAGCATTATCTATCCTAAAAACGGCCAAGTCATCTACTTCGAGCCAGGTAAAGGCGTCAGTTTTGTCATAACAGCTGAAATAAAAGCCCCCTCGGGAGATTTAGTCTATGCCGGAGCCCACTACGAGAGCAGCACTCCAAAAATCGTTATGGTTGGTGGAGAGCTTCAGCCCAGGCTCGGCGGAAACGGCGGCCGCGGCTCGGTTCAGGTAACGCTGTCTTCAGATGAGGTTGCTGACGGGAAAGGGCTCGTCAAGGTTTACGCCCGTGATTCCAGCGGAAATGAGGTTCAAACGACAGTAACCGTCTACCTGCGTGAGAAAGGGTCGAACTCCCGGAAAACTACCACAACGGGCACAATGAGCACAACCAGAACGACCTCGATGAAGCCCATCACAACTGCAGGAGACCCTTCGAAATTTAAAGAGCCTCCGAAGGAGATTACCATCAAAAACAAACCCCTGAGCAGTAAAGCCAAGATGAGGATGAAAAACACTCAGGAGAAGATCAGAAGCATAGGCAAAGTGAAGGGACTTGAGACTGCAGAGATTAAAACCCCCTACGGAGCTGATGTCAAGGTTCTTCTGCCTGACCCAAAAATCCCTGTGAGGAAGGGAAGTGCTCTGCATTTCAAGCTGAAATATTACGGCAACAAGTATGGGCTCGACACCCTCGTTGACAAGGCCTCTGATGGTCTCGACTCACTCCTTGGAAAAGCTGTCGGATACTCTCCATTAGGATTGTTTAAGGACTACGTCAAGGCTTTCAAGGACAGTGCGCTTTTCAAGGGGAAGGATGCAACGAAAAAGACCCAGATGGATCTTCACGTCAGCGAGACCGCAGCCGAGGTCTACAACAACATGAGTGGCATAGAGGAGAGGGAGACGAGCCTCTCACCGCTGAAGAACGCAGTTCCGAGCAAAGTTGTCACAAAGCCCTTTGAATACGCCATAAACTCTCTCGGAACAGCTGTGAAGAAGTCCGTCGCTCAGGACTACGAGTGGGAATTCAGGGTTACGGCGAGAACAGCAATGAAATTCAAAAAGGCAGGGATGAAGTACAGGGATATCATAAAACTAACCATAAATGACGTGGAGGAGGAAACGAGTTACGACCACAAGGTTCAGACGCTGAACGCACAGTCCAAGGGCAAGTACAAGAATCAAGAGGCGAGGATAAGATTTTACATCAACAAGCTCTTCTCGGAGGGTAAGCTATGAAGAAGATAATCGTTCTGCTTATCATCATTGGCTTGGGGGCCTATCTGTATATGAATGACTATGTAAAGATACCGGAGAACCTTGGACAGGACAACTTCCCAGGCACCAGCTCCAGCACTTATGCTTCTTCCCTCCGGGATGATGTCATCAAAGCAGGTGCATCTGATGCATACGTCTCCCTGAGTTCCAACGAGACTCTCGTCCGGTTTGAGAGCCCCATCCTCAACGATGATCTCCTGGGGCTAACCTATGATATAGCCAAGAAAGCCTATTCAGCGAAGCCCGCCAAAACTGTCAGGGTTGAAGCATACTTCTCGGGGGAGCCGATTCTCGGCCTGACGGTTGAGGATGGTGACTTCGAAAACGCCCAGTTCGAAGACATAAGAAGACCTGAGTACAAGATCGAAACTGACCTGAGTCTCTTCGATGTCGTGGTTTACAATGTCTCCTTGGATGAGGACAGCGCACGGGTAACCCTTGAATACCTCGCTGATAAGGAGGGCTTCTGGAAGGATTATCTTGCGATGAGCTTTGTCATTCTCGAGGACGCTCCATGGGTTAAGGAGGTTTCCCTAAACTACCTCTCTGACAACGGCAGCGTTACGCTAACCATGTCAGGAGATGACATACTGAAGGTGCAGTCCGGGAAGATGACGCCGGACGAACTGATTAACGCGGTGAAAATCTCCCAGGTTCACGGCACGCCAACAATGTTTGCCTGCCCCGATAACAAGGAAGATGCATACAGGCTCTACGTTAAGGCTTACAACAATGTAACACGTCTCATGGCCGAAAATAGAACAGAGGAGGCCAGCAAAGCCTACGTTATCTACCTCAAGGCCAAGGACTGCTATGCCTCGTTCACCAGCTCGACAGCCTCCTCAGCCACACCCACCGGAATGCTCGGGGAAGTCCATCAGGTAACTCTCGACACCGAAGGAGCTATGGCCGTCAAGTTTTCTACTGGAGAAGTGAAGTCCGAGTGGAAAGGCTGGGAGGATGTTGACATTGTCGCCGAGCCTTGGTGCGTTGACTACCCAGCTCTGCTCGGTCACTACATTGATATCGGCGAGATGAGCATAGATGAGGTTACAGTTGAGAACATCCCATCATCAGGCTATCCGGAGAATGAGGTGAGTGCTGAGATAAAGACCGGCCATGTTTACGTCAACAGGAACGCTGATGGGACTTATACCGTTTTTGCCCTCGTGAGTCATGAGAAACTCGATGACTGCGGCCACAGGATTGTGGTGAGATACCGAAACGTTGAGGGATGAAAATGTCTGGAGAACCTCTCACAGGCTTTCATGTTTTTGGCCCGCTCCTGGGACTTTTCCTTCTTTTAGCTGTCCTGGGACTTTTCCTCTGGGCAGGATGGAAGGTCGTGAAGTTCATAAGCGGAAGGGGATAGGTGGAAAAAATGAGAAAACTTAAGGTTTTGATCGCGCTCTTCATTGTCTCGGGCTTATTCCTGCCCTTCGTTAGCTCATCTAATGCATGGGAAGTGATCTACAGCGTCCAGCCAGGTAAGATGGAGCTCGACGGTGTTTACAACCCCGTGTCCTTCATCCCCGGAAACGCGGGGGATTACTACCTCCTCGGAAGCCACGGGGCTGGGTTAGCAGTCCTCGTACACCTCTCGCCAATGGGAGAGATTCTCTGGATGAAGAACTTCAGCCTCAGCCAGAAACTCCCCCTTAACCTTCCCTACGGGCAGTTCCAGGTTATACAGGACATCGCCGTTGGAAGGGACGGGATCTACGTCGTTTTGATGACAAACGGCGTCGTCAATGTCTCAGCCCCAAGCAACTGGGAGCCGGGGGATCCGCTCTTCACGCTGGTCAAGTTCGACTTCTCGGGGAACCCGGTCTGGGCCAGGGCCTTTAAGAACTCAAAGGGCGGCTACAGGGGGATCAGGGTTCAGCCCACCAGCGATGGAGCCATCGTGATTGCTCCCATCTATGCGCACATGCATCATAAGAACCCGAACAATCCGTACGACCGCGATGACATAGCCTCAGCCCTTGATATAGGGGCGATAAAGTTTGACTCCTCCGGAAACCTGAAGTGGGTTCACATCTACGGCAGAGAGAATCTCCACGAGCATATCCAGGCCATAGGCTTCGATGGAAACGAGATGGTGATAGCATACTCCTCCCCGTGGGGCCCGGACCTCGGGTTCATAAGCATAGACCCTGAAACCGGAAAGCCGAAATGGGTCAAGGAATACAAACAGGCCATCGATGGTGGCCAGCTCTGGAAGATGGGAGGGTTCAACAGCCTCTCCGGCGGGAGGCCGATGCTCTACAGCGTCCCGGGCGGGTGGCTTTACACCAATGGGCTCCCGGGCAAGTACAATGGAGGGGCCTCGATCTGGATGAAGCTCGACAAGAAAGGCAACATCCTCTGGAGCGGCTTCTGGAACACGACCCTCTACAACGGCCAATCTCCGGCCAGCTTTGCGCTCGCGGATGATGGCAACTACATCTTCTTCGACCCGCTCGTTAAGACTTCGCCATCCGGGGAGATTCTCAAGGTTTATTACGACGTCCAGCCCCACAGCC
>WAPO01000208.1 GCA_015520705.1 Thermococcus sp.
TCTCCGCTCTGACCCCCAGATTTCTTAAAGCCACCTCGTCTCGCACACCTTCCACAATGATAACACCATCAAACTCTCGCAATTTGTCTATGAGTATTTCAAATCTTTTATAGTTTTCGGCATACATCTGCCGTCGTGCTGTTTAAAGTGGAATGCGGTTATAAAGTTTTGGATGGTGGTGTTTCAGCACGCACTATTGATCCATCCTGTATAACTCATCGGTTCCTCATAAAATTCCTCGATAAGCCGTTGGAGTTTCCGGGAGAGGAAAATCTGGTTTCCCCAGGAGCCTTCTATTTTTCCCTTAGCCGCCATTCTGCCGAGGAACTTCTTCATCTCATCGCTCAGGGGAGAGGGCTTACACCGGGCCCACGGCGTTCCGGGCAGGGGCATGAAGTAGTGGGCGCGCACCTTTCCGCCCTTCTGCATGATCCACTTCATCAGCTCGATGCTCCTCTTCTGGCTCTCCTCTGTCTCACCGGGCAGGCCCACGATGAAGTCCACGACCGGCTCGAAGCCGTACTCCAGCATGTACTCAACGGCCCTCTGCACGTGCTCGACTTTGTGGATGCGGTGCATGGTTTTAAGCATGGCATTATCGCCGCTCTGCGCCCCTATCGCCAAACGCCTGTTGTCTGCATAGTCAATCAGCAGTTCGAGGGTTTCAGGGAGAACAAATTCAGGCCTGACCTCGCTGGGGAATGTGCCATAATAAAGCCTCCTCCCCTCCTTCCTGAGCGGCTGGAGGGCTTTCAGCAGGGCCTCAAGCTTCTTCAGCTTCAAAATCGCTCCCGGACTTCCATAAGCGAAGGCGTTCGGCGTTATATAGCGCATGTCCTTCATCCTGCGGGAATATTTAACAATCTGGTCTATTGGCCTGTGCCTCATGCGGAAGCCCTTCATGTAGGGCGTCTGACAGTAGTAGCAGCCGAAGGGACACCCCCTGCTTATCTCTATGGGAGCTATCAGCTTCAGTCCTTCGGGATATGGCGGAAAACGCCAGAAATCTTCAACCCGGGCGAAGCCTGTAAAAACGAACTTCCAACCCAGATAGAAGGCCAGCCCTATGATATTCAGAAGCTCCCTGCCGGTTTTAAACTGCGTCCTTTTTAGTGTTTTCAGAAGAGAATAAACAGCCTCCTCCCCCTCCCCTATGACAGCTATATCAAATCCGAGGATGTTGAGTGTGTGCTTTGGCATGGCAGTTGCATGGTAGCCACCGGCTATGAGAAGGGGGTTGAAAGCTTCCTTGAGGACTTTGACCTCATCTTTGACCTCCCATATCTCCTCGGTGAAAAAGGAGTATAAGACGACCTTTGGCCTTGCATTCATGATTTTTCTGATGTCCTTTGTTATCAGAATCTCACCCAGATCAAAGCCCTGCTTTTCCAGAGCCGCCAGCAGATGAACAAATGCATTGTGATTCCGCCGGGTCATTCTGATGGCTATCTCGTACATGTTAGAACATCCAGGACAGGGGCTTTAAACTGTTACTATCTGGACTAAAAACTGAGAAGATGAGAAGAGAAATAAAGGCCTTCAGGCCTTGATTGCAAGCTTGATGTCCTCGGCCTTGACCGTCTTCCTGCCAGCGTGCCTGGCGTACTCGGTTGACTTCTTGGCAAGCTCGATTGCATACTCTTCAAGGTACTCGGCAAGGACTTTGGCTGCTTCCTCGCTAACCCTCTCGGCACCGGCCTTCCTAATCAATCTGTCAATTGGAGCAATTGGCAACTCAGCCATTCACAACACCTCCATACAAAGTTTTTCAGTCTTATTTAGGGCATTCGAGGTATATAAGCTTTTTGGTAAACGGCGGCGTTTTACGGGATTTTTTTGGCTTAGGAGAGCAGAAAAAATAGGGGTATGGGAATCAGAAAACTTCACCGCTTCCAGGCTTTCCCGGGGTTACATATAGGGCGGGCTGACAGATAGAAGGTCTCCCCCAGATGGAGACCTAAATGGCCTCGTCAAGCCATTAAAAGCTCTGTAAGAACGCTGGATGTCTTTTGGTGCCATCTAGAGGAAAATAATCCGGTTATAACAACCCCTCATTTAACTGCTCCGAAAGGACAATCCTGTTTCAGTGAGATGATCTGTTCAAAAAGCCAAAACAAGCTTTTGGGAAAAGCTTGATCAAAAGAGTTCCCTTCTTGTAAACTGGCAGATAGTAAGGGTGCGTGAATTCCAGGAACCTCTTGAAGTAGGGATTTAATCTCCGAATGGCTTCTAAAACCGGTTTGCATTTTATTCTGGCGTCCTTTGGATGCTAAAGTTTCATCAAAGTTTGTGATTCCTTTTTGAGGCTTCTACCCCC
>WAPO01000209.1 GCA_015520705.1 Thermococcus sp.
ATTTTTGTGTTGGTTGCTTTTTGGAAGGTGGATTCGTTTTGAAGAGCGTTTTTTGAGTGGGTTCAACTTTTTTAGCGCTCCAAAGGAGCGCGGTGAGAGTGAACCCCTCATGAAGAATCCTTCCGGTGAATCCACCAATTAATACTCAAAATCTAAAGTGAAATCCCCCAAGCGTGGAAGTTTCAATGAGGAATCACAAACTTTGATGAAACTTTGCAGTGCAAAGTTTCACGCTGGCGGAAAAAGCGCGTGCTATTCTAAGAATTGGTAAGTTCTGAAATGGGTTTTTCATTTAATTGTTCCTTTATGAGTGTTTCACTCTCCAAAGGCGTCCGTTGGACGCCGATAATAAAGTTGAGACTGTCTTGAAAAGTTTTGTTTTGTGTTGAACTCCAGTTTAACTTGCACTTGACCAGTGCACGGCTGATTTTTCTGCTCCCTCACCGGGAAGGATATTCTTTTAGTCAAGCTTTCCCAAAAGCGTGTAAGAACAAAGAACTCGCTTTCAATGACTGATTTTAAGAATTCACACCTGATAAGTCTCTCCAAAATAAAAATTCAACCCTTCACACATCACGGAGAAGCGACCAGCAGAAAAATAAATCAGAAAAATAAGGGATAAAATTCAGAAAAACTCAACCTTTAGAGGCGATAGAGCGCTCCAAGACTTCTTCAGCTTTTTGGAGATACAGGAATGCTCTCCGTAAGTGCATGAATGTCCTCGTATCGGGTGTTGCTACTGGAACACCTTTCTCCCATGCAGCCTGCCATTCCCTCTCCGCCATGTTTCTGAGGGCTAATGCTCTGGAGAGTGTTTCATTATTGATTCCAAGCTGAACGGCCAGTTTATAACTCCTGTTAAACATTACAGCCAGCCTCTTGTAGTTCATGTAATAGAAGTACTTTAAGCGAACAAAGACACCTTCCCAGACCCTTTGGGGAGCACTTACTGTGAAATAAACTATCTGTGTTGAATTAACATTCCCAGCCGAGTCATAGGCGTAAATCCTTATCCAGTGATGTCCTTCCCCTATGATCACGGTGGTGTTTACATAATATGATCCGTTGAATATCAGTGTAATGTTGTGCTCTCCATCAACCTCAGCCACTACCCTGCCTACCTTGGAGTTATCAGTAACATTAACCTTTATTAGTGTAATACTTTCTGGGTAGGTCATGTTTTCAGGATACAGAATCTCCACCCGCGGTGAGGTTCTATCAACATTCAATGCCAGAGGTAGATAATCTATGTTGAAACTGTTGATAACAAAAGGCTCGTCGCATATTCCATCCCCATCTGCATCTGTACAGGTCTCGCTGAATCCGGTTCCGTCAGGCTTAAGCCAGGCGTTTCCACCTATGTATTGGCCGCCGATTATGTTTGTTCCGGGTGTTTTTGTTGTGTTCCAGAAGTTTTGAGAGCTGTCGTCAAATCTGACATTGACTGTATTGTTGAAGATGTTATCATAGATAATGTTACCACTTGACTGCTTGATACGTATTCCACCGTGATAGGGCGCTATCACCCAAATTGTTGCTGTATATGTGGTTATGCGCTATGATATTTCCTCCTTTGTAAAACAGGAGGATTCCTGAATACGTATTGAATGATATGATATTGTTCATTATGACGTTATTCCCGCTTTGAACGTCCATTCCAGATGCTCCCGAGTGAGTTATTATGTTCCCTATTATCCTATTAGAACCGTAATCAAATAGAGCCAGTCCTGTACTTCCGGAATTTTCGATTGTGTTGTTGATTATGGTATTTTCCTTGCCTGTCCCATACAGCCTAATCCCCGTATATGCGTGGGAGATTGTATTTCCCGAAATTGTATTGTAGCTTGAGCTCGAGATAGATATGGCATAAGTTGAATCCTTTATCATGTTGTTTGCTACTGTGCAGTTGTTTGAAGAGGGATCCATGAGAACCCCAAAAGTATTGCTTACAATAGTGTTGTTCACTATATTGAGATTAGATACCGGGCCGGACAGGATACCAACATACCAATCTGTAAGATTTACATTCATTACAGTAACGTTCTTTGCATCACGCACAATAATTCCGTAATCAGTTCCCACTCCATCTCCATCAAGCGCATGCTCTGCTCCATCTAATATCACGTTGCTTGCGTTAATTTTTATTGCATAATACGTTCCATAGGCACTTGGATCAAAGTCGCTGACGCTGACGTTTAGGATATAGTATCCTGGGGTCGTTATGTTGTAGGGTAAGGTATTGATATAAACAGGCAATGCCTCAAACTGATATTTATCAATATAGAATCCATAAAAGCGAACTGAAGCATCGGAGACCAATCTAACTTTTATAACACTCCCATTAACCCATGGCGTCCAAACATCGCTTCCGCTTCCAGTGTATGTTGCAATTGTATTATTGTTTTCATCCAAGATGTAAATGAAATCATACCCTGGCTCCGTTTCATACTTAACAAAATGCAGACGGATTGCATTGGCATTTGGCTGTTCTATTGTCCAAGTGTAGTTGTAGTAGTTCGGATACGGATGGGGAGATTCAACTACATAACTAACTTCAAATACTGCCGCTCTCACTGTTCCTGCAATCCCTACAAATGCTAAAACTGCCAATAACACAAGCAATCTTTTCATCCTAAACCCTCCATCACCTAAAATTTAAAGCCTCCAAGGACAGCAGATTGATAAGAGGCTAAAACCAAAATACACCCTCTGCTGTTCCCGGGGGCATACAGCTTGTTTTAGCCCATAGTAGGCATATACTAAACAAAATGTATTGATTGAGATATTTAAAGATTTTTTAAAAATTTATAGAAACGCTAAGCTTAAAATTTGAGGTTCATAAAAGAACAATATCAAAAACTTCAAGTTACTCAAAGACACCAGAACTCATGTTATATTGCCACCCCTTCCCATATTTGAACTTTCATGAAGCCTATTTCACCCTTTTTATAGATCATGGCTTGTCCGGGAAAGGTTTATAAGAGCACTTCCCAACAAAAGCTGAGGCGAGACCGGTGGAGCGGGAGATCAGCGAAGAAAAGCTCCAGAAATATTTTAAAATAACTGAGGAAGCACTCAAGACCCTGAAAATCGCTGTCCATGAAAAAAGCCTCCTCTATTCTGCAGCAAAAGACTTTTTAACCATGGCAGAGAGCTACTTCCGGGACGCCAGATACTACTATGAAAAAGGTGACTATGTAACCGCTTTCGCCGCTTTAAACTACGCACATGGGTTTATCGATGCTGGAGTGCGCTTGGGAGTGTTTAAAGGGGAAGATGACAGATTGTTTGCTTTCGGGTGATAAAAATGGGAGAGAGCAACTATGTGGTTGTGCTGGAAGCACCGATCATTGTGAGAGACGTCGAAACTGCAGAGGATGCAGTAAACGTCGCAGTTTCAAAGGTCGCAAAGGCATTAAATAAGGAAAAGCTCGACTTTGTGAGGGTTGAAATAGGCTACTCTCAGTGCCCTGTTTGCGGAGCGCATTTTGAGAGTGCTTTTGTCATTGGCAACGTGGGTCTCGTGGGAATATACCTCACAATCAAGGTTTATAACGCCCAGAGCATAGAGCACGCCGAGAGAATAGCCAAGGCCGTTGTGGGAAAAGCTCTGAAGAAGGTTCCCCTGAAGGTTTTTGAGATAAGGGAACTGACCGGAGGAGACGAAGGGAACGGCGTCGAGTTAGAGTGATGATCCCTCTTCCTCCCCCGTTTTGCCCTCCAGGTACACTGTCAGTGTCCCGACACTGTTCAGGAGGTATCTGGGCACTCCGATGGCAAGCATTATCAGAAGGTTTCCAATTCCCAGATAGTAATTATACTGGAGCGTCATTGCCATGTCCAGCAGCCCCGATAGGAGACCGAGAACCAGGTAACCGTCAGTGTTGTTTTTGAAGACCCTCCATATCTCCCTTACCGGCCCGATCCTGCGCTCGAAGTAGTATATCGGTATCACCAGAGCAAAGGCTGGAGTCGCCAATGTCTCAACGAGCATGGTTCCCGCTATTCCGAGTATCGCTATCGGGACTGCCAGGACAAGCAGCACCACGAGGAGTGCGAGGAACACCACGAACTCCGAAACTACCAGTGCTGGCAGCGCACGGATGCCCGAGAGAATGAAGCCCCCGATGGAGCGTTCTTCCCCCTTCGAAGTGGCCACCGCTGTGTCAACGAGGGCGTAGCTGAAGGCCAGCAACGAAATGACCACCCAGATCACGAAGAGAAGGAAAACGGGCAGTCCTTTTCTGAGGTCCTCCATCACCCTTAGGTAGTCCGCGTAGGTATCGCGGTAGACCAGCATGCCGCAGCACCCAACGGTTGTTTCGTTTGGTTTGTAGTACTCGTCGTTGCACTTCATCCCATGTTCTCCAAAGAACCCGGGGTTTGTACTGTAAACTTCGTGACATACTATCGCATCGTTTTCCTTCTTCATCTGTCTCTGGAGTTCCTTTACCTTTCCATAATCCTCAAAAACTCCCCTGATGAGCGGGAAAGGGACGGCATACGTTACGAAAACCGCGATCAGCAGAACGCCCAGAAGTTTCTTATTCCTGAGCGTTCGTTTCAACTTGATCTCTAGAGTTTCCATGTTACATCCCCCTGTGGTGTACCTTCAGCTTCATTTAAGCCTTTCTCCAGATTTCGACAAGCTTTTAAGCATTTACCAATCAACAAACGACATAACCTGTGGAGGTTTTATCATGGGAAAGTTCATCTTTGTGACGGGAGGAGTGTTGAGCGGACTGGGAAAGGGCATAACGAGTGCCTCGATAGGCCTGCTGATGAAATCCAGAGGTCTGAAAACCACCAACATAAAAATAGACCCGTATCTCAATTATGATGCGGGAACCATGAACCCATACCAGCATGGCGAGGTTTTTGTCCTCGATGACGGGGGAGAAGTCGACCTCGACCTCGGCAACTACGAGCGATTTCTGGACACGAGCCTTACATTTGACCATAACATCACGACAGGGAAGGTTTACTCAGCGGTCATTGAGAAGGAGAGAAGGGGAGACTACCTTGGAGCCACCGTGCAGGTTATTCCCCACATCACCAACGAAATAAAGGAGAGAATCAGGAGGATTGCGAGGGATTATGACGTCGTGATTGTCGAGGTCGGCGGAACCGTCGGCGACATTGAGAGCATGCCCTTCCTTGAAGCTGCCCGTCAGATGCAGCTTGAGGAGGGGCGGGAGAACGTGGCCTTTGTCCATGTTACCTATGTTCCAAAGCTCAGGGTTGTTGGGGAGCAGAAGACAAAGCCGACCCAGCACAGCGTTAAGGAGTTGAGGAGCCTTGGAATTTTGCCGGATGCGATAGTGGCGCGTTCTGAAGACCCGCTTGAGGAGGGGGCGAGGAAAAAGATAAGCCTCTTCACAAATGTCCCTGAGGAAGCTGTGATCAGTGCCTATGATGTCGAAGACACCTATGAGGTGCCCCTCCTCCTTGAGGAAGAGGGTCTCGGGAGGTATCTAACCAAGCGCCTTGGACTCGGGGAGAAGGAGCCTGACCTAGGTGCATGGAAGGAGATGGTGGAGAGGTATAAGTCGCTCACGGACACAGTTGAGATAGCTGTCGTCGGCAAATACGTTAAGCTCGCCGATTCCTACCTGAGTATAAAGGAGGCATTAAAGCACTCAAGCGTTGCCAACGGGGTCAAGGTCAGAATCCGCTGGGTTGAAGCTGAGGATGTTGAAAAGCATGGGGTCGGGCTTATCGAGGGCGTTGATGGAATAATCGTCCCTGGAGGCTTCGGTGCTAGGGGAACGGAGGGCAAGATGATGGCGATCAGGTATGCGAGGGAGAACGATGTTCCGTTCCTCGGGATATGCTTCGGGTTCCAGCTCACCGTTGTGGAGTTTGCAAGGAATGTTCTTGGAATGGAAGGAGCCCACTCCACGGAGATTGACCCTCAGACACCCTATCCGGTTGTTGATCTGCTTCCGGAGCAGAGAGGGATTGACAAGCTCGGTGGAACTATGCGTCTCGGCGCATATCCTGTGAAAATCAAGCCGGACACTCTGGCCCACAGGATTTACGGAAGGGAGCTCGTGTATGAGAGGCACAGGCACCGCTGGGAGGTCAACCCGGAGTTCATAGAAAGATTTGAGGATGCTGGACTCGTCTTCAGTGGGGTCTCAGGAGACGACAAAAGGAGGATGGAAATCCTCGAACTTCCTGAGAACAGATACTTTATAGCCACCCAGTTCCATCCGGAGTTCAAATCAAGACCCATGAACCCGGCTCCGGTCTTCAGAGGACTGGTAAAGACCGCAAAAGAGAGGAAGTTCAAAAATTAAACTCATCAGCAAGCAGATCAACTTCCTCCAGCCCCTTCTTCTTTTCAAGCTCCAGATAGAGCTCAAGCCCTCCTATCCACAGTATGGCGTATATCACGGCTTGAAACGGGGCTTCCACGATGGCAGAAATCAGAGTGCCAGCCCATCCGTGAAATGCCACGGCTACAATCATAGAGAAGGGAGCCATCATCATGCTAATGACGAGCACGCCTATCATCAGAAGGGCCCCGAAGCCGAATGTTGAGAAAATGTTGCGGAAGGCGAGGCTGAAGGCCTCAAATGTCGCCCCGATGCTGCCTTTAACGACGTAGAGGGGCACAGTCATTGAGAGAAGACCCATCATGAAGACGACAACAAAGAGCTCAACGATGATAACAAGGAAAACACCGAAGATTACTATGCCTCCGGCGCTGGAGAGCGCTCCCGTGGCGATTGGGATTAAAATCAGCATCAGAGGGAGAACCATCACGGTAAGTGCTATTATCCCGAAGATCAGGTTGATTATGAACACCTGAAGCAGGTGCCTGAAGCCGTCGGATATCAGGCCTGTGAGGGAGTACTCCTTCCCCTCTACCGCCATGTGAGCTCCTTTAATCACCGCATATTGTGCCGCGGCCATCAGCAGACTCACGATGAGTGCATAGATCAGGAGCCTAGGCAGAAACTCCTTTAGAGCGTTCAGGTCTTCCTCAGGGAAAGTCGCCCCGTGCTCCTCGAATATCACATTCCCCTGCCGCTGGGTCGTCTGCGTCTGGTTCATGCTGATCTGGGGGGCGTTACCAACGAGATAGGCCGAGATTGGGGCAACTGTCAGAGTGAATATCATTATCAGAAGAAGGAGATTCCTGTGGGAAGTTATCATAGTTATTGTTTTTGAAAATGCATCTATCGCACCCATGTTTTCCACCAATCCAAACTCAGGTGCAATTGTTTAAAACTCTTCCCTGAGAAAAGCTTATAAACGAACCCCCCAAAGAGGCGTTAGGGTTAAGCTCATAATGAGGTGAGAAAAATGGCTATCTGGCAGGGAAGATCACTTAAAAAGCCTTCAGGTGGTAGGATCATCCTCGCAAGGAAAAAGAGGAAGAGGGAGCTCGGAAGAGAGCCGGCATTCACGAGGGTCGCTGAGGAAAATGAAAAGAAGAAGTTCATCAGAACATACGGTGGGAACAGAAAGGTGCGCCTTGTTGAGGCTCTCTACGCCAACGTCTTTGAGAACGGGAAGGGCAGAAAGGTCAAGATACTCAACGTCGTTGAGAACCCGGCGAACAGGCAGTATGTCAGAAGAAACATAATCACAAAGGGCGCCATCATTGAAACAGAAGCCGGAAGGGCTATAGTTACATCAAGACCGGGCCAGCACGGTGTTGTCAACGCCGTTCTCATAAAGGAGAAGAACGCCTGATTCCTCTATTTCTTCTCCGGCTTTTTTGATAGTTCTCAGGTTTTTATCTTGTGTTGTGTACAAGTAATCAGGATTTTCGACAGGTCAGTCGTTACTTCTTTTGAAATCATCCAAAGCGTCGTTTTGCTGTGCTTGACGGTCGGAGAAAAGCTGGGAGGGGCTAAAACTCCTCTTCCCTGTATTTCTTCAGCTCCTCCTCCATGAGCTTCCTCGCCCTCTCCTCCATCATCGGCCTCGTGAGCTCCATGATTTTCTCTTTAACCATGCCAAGCCCTCTCCCATCCTTTGCAACGATTCTGAGCGGTTCCAGACCGCGGGATTTGACAAACTCCTCAACCTCCATTATCTTCCCCTCGCTGGCAACATCGACCTTGTTCAGTACCACGATGAACGGAAACTCCCTGAACTCCGCGTAAATCTCATCAAAGAGGTGCATCTGGTCTTCCACTGGATAGCCGCAGTATTCACTCGGGTCGAAGATGTAGATGATGACCTTCCCGAGGTGCTTTAATGCCAGAATCGCCTGCTTTTCTATTTCGTTTCTCTCACTCAGCGGCCTGTCAAGCAGTCCGGGGGTGTCTATGACCTGATATCTGAGGTAATGCTCCTCAAACTGCCCTACGTTTATGCCCTTTGTCGTGAATGGATAGCTCGCAACCTCTGGCTTTGCATTTGTGAGCTGCCTGAGGAGGGTTGACTTCCCAACATTCGGATGGCCGGCTATGACAATCGTCGGCAGGTCGAGCTCAATTACAGGGAGTTCTTTGAGCACGTTTCTCGCCTGATTGAGGTATTCAAGGTTGTCAGCGATGTCCTTGATGACGCTGGCGACCCTTCCGTAGAACTGCCTCCTGAGCCGGGCAATTTCTTCGGGGTCTTTTGAGTATCTTATCTTCTCGGCATACCTCTGCTCAAGGGTTCGTATGGTCTTTATGGCCCAGTTTACAGATGCCAGAGCCTTATGGAACTGGTTTCTGTCGACCAGTGTATCCACCAGCTCCCTGTAGAACTCCGGCAGGGTTGAGACTCCCGGAGTTCTGTCCAGAATCTTTTTCAGGCTGTCCCTGAGGATGTTTGAAACCGTCCTGACCCTCAGCTCCTCCCTCTGGCGCGCTTTGCTGATGGGATTGCCCCGCGGGGTGAAGGCTGATGCCGCCTTCTCGGCCCTCCTGAAGGCCTTATCAATCAGCTCATCAGCGGTAAGGATTGTGGGCATTTTTTCAAATGGATTTTTCATCTCTCTCACCTCTCCTGCTCTCGCTTTAGCTTCCTTCGCATCCCGGTTTTTAAACTCTTCTGAAGCCAGCAACCTAACTCCCTGGGCATCTCTCGAAAAGTTTATGTTCAAAGAGTGTTAAAACTTTTCAGTGATTAACATGGATTATGTGCAGGCAGCGGTCATGGGAATTCTTCACGGGATAGCTGAGTGGCTTCCTATGAGCACTTCTGGTCAGACAATGTTTGCAGCGGTAAATCTGTTTGGCATCTCGCCGGAGGAGCTTTACTCTTACAGCATTCTGATCCAGATGGGAGCGCTTCTGGCGCTGTTTTATAAATTCCGCTATGATTTTGGGAAAATCCTCATGAACCTCCTGACCCTCAGGTGGGGAGAAGAGGAGAGTTTCCTGTTTTATTCCACTCTCTTCACAATCGTTATTGGAGCACCTCTCCACAGGCTGTTCATGGAAGCTGTTAGCCCTGTAAATCCCGAAATAATAAACGGGCTTCTTGGAATTGTGCTTATTGTCACAGGGGTGAGAATGAAAAAAAGCAGGAAAGCACCTCTTGAAAGGGCCAAAAGAGGAGTTGGAGGAAGTAAAGAGGAGGTTACAGTGGTAGATGCCATCATAGCCGGGGTTGTTCAGGGTATTGCCTTCATCCCGGGAATTTCACGCTCCGGAATGACAATAGGTGCTCTGCTTCTCCTCGGTGTTGACCAAAAGAAAGCTGTCAGGATGAGCTTTCTGATGGCGATTTTTGCCATTACTGGCCTCATGTTTCTTGAGAGGGAATCCGCTGCCCAGCCTTTACCTCTCTCGCTGACCGCTGTCATATCTGCATTTGCCGTTAGTCTCCTGATGCTGGAGATTATTACCAGACTAGCCGAAAAGCTCAACTTTTCGAGATTCTGCGTGCTTTTCGGTGCCATAGCGTTTGTGATAGCTGTGCTGGGGGTGTTGATATGATTGGTGTTGTGCTCGCTGCAGGAAAGGGTGAAAGACTGAGACCTCTGACAGATGACAGACCGAAGGTTATACTGAAGGTCGCAAACAGGCCGATAATTGAATACGTTCTTGAGAATCTGTCTCCTTTTGTGGATGAATTCCTGATCGTGGTGCGCTATGAAAAGGAAAAGCTCATGCAGGCCATCGGCGATGAATTCAACGGAAAGCCTGTAATATACGTTGAGCAGCTCGAAGGAGAAGGAACCGCCAGAGCCATATACTCCGTGAAAGACTACATAGAGGATGAAGCTTTTCTTGTCGCCAATGGAGACATTTACTTTGAGCTCGATGGTCTCAAAGCACTGATACATGAATTCAAAAAGCAGAAAGCTGATGCCGCACTTTTAATCAAGGAATTTGATGATCTGAGTCATTTAGGGATGGTAGAAGTTGAGGGGAAGCTTGTAAAGGGCATCAGGGAAAAACCCGGAAAAATCAGCGGATACGCAAATCTGGGTGTCTATGCCTTCACTCCGGAGGTTTTTGGATTCATTGAAGAGACAGGTGTGAGCCCGCGTGGAGAGTATGAGATAACGGACACGCTGAATCTGATGATTGAAAAGAGAAAAAAGATAACCTACGCTCCCTATGAGGGCTACTGGAATGACATCGGGAGGCCGTGGAACCTGCTTGAGCTCAACGAATATATCCTTAAGAGATACCTGCGGCACAACATCAGGGGTGTCGTGGAGGAAGGGGCCACGCTGATACCGCCCGTGGAAATCGGGGAAGGAACCGTCGTGAGGAGCGGAGCATACATTATCGGTCCGGTGAAGATAGGCAGAAACTCCCGGATAGGGCCTAACTGCTTCATCAGACCCTACACGAGCATAGGAGACGGCTGTCATGTTGGAAACGCCGTTGAGGTCAAGAACTCCATCATAATGGATCACTCCAACGCTCCCCATCTCAACTATGTGGGGGACTCCATAATCGGGGAACACACAAACCTCGGGGCGGGCACGATAACTGCCAATCTGAGGCACGACAGGGGCAACATAAAGGTGGAGATAAAGGGAAAGCTTGAGGACAGCGGGAGGCACAAGCTCGGGGCAATAATTGGGCACCACGTTAAAACAGGAATAAATGTGACCATCTACCCCGGGAGGAAGATAGGCAGCTATGCATTTGTTGGCCCCGGAGTGATAGTCGATAAGAACATCCCTGCAAATACTCTCGTGGCCGTGAAGCAGGAGAAGATCATCCGGGAGAGGTGAGAGGATGAATTTTGTTCCATACCTAAATTTCCTCTCCCGATGGGTTCTTTTTCTTGCAATTGCATATAAAGCCGCATCGACAAAGGAAAAAAGCTGGGTTCTCTTGGGATTTGCAACTTTTGTTGATGCCCTTAACATTGAGAGCTACATTCTGACACCCCTCGGACTGACAATAAAGCCGGATGCATATGATGTAGCCGGTAAAATCCCCAACTTCTTTATAGCTGCCCTTCTCGGGTGGGGTGCCATAAAGCTTAAAAGACGCAAAACCACGTTCAAAGACACCCTTTACATTGGTCTGTTCCTCGTGACGGCATATATTTGGGTATTTCTTCTCGCAACCCAGTTCTTTGATAGATTTCCCCACAGCTTCTTCCTGAGGTCAATATATCCATCAACAGCATTAGGAGCTTCAATGATTTTCCTTGGATACGTCCTTAGGGACTACGTGATTTCAAAAAGAAGCCTTGAAGAACTTTTTCCATGGGGATTTATCCTGCTGGGGGCTTTGAACTTAACGTATCCTGTAACGAGGCCAATTGAGTGGTTTGCTCGCTTTGCTTTTTTTGCGGCAGCGATATTCAGACTTATGGCTGCCATAGGCGCCCTTGTATTTGTCATGTATCCATTGAAGAGTCCCCACAGGGAGCCGAGACTGGTTCTGCAGAGCAGAGCCCTGATTTTTACCAAGGAAGAGGCATTTATGAAAAAATTTCCCAACCTGTTCAAGGAGGCCAATGTCATCCTAATAACCCGAAAAGATCCAAAATGGATTCAGGAGCATATTAATAGACACAATGCTGTCTTCTGGATTACCAAAATTAGGGAGGGGGAAATGGAAGGTACCTCCATATATGCAATATCACCGACAAAGATCGACATCTTGATTGACCTCGTGAACAGGGAGCTTGATCAGGGTTACAACGTCGTCTATATGGATGTCTTTGAGTATTTAATCATTGAAAATTCATTTGAAGCCGCACTGAAGTTCCTCCTGTCCCTGAGAGATAGAGTGCTTGCCCACAATGCCGCATTGATCCTTATCCTGAACCTCAAACTGCTGGATAAGAGGCAGAGGGCAATTCTTATGAGGGAATTTGAGGTCGTGGAGTAGCTCTCCTTTTAAAAATTTATAAAGGGCAATTCAAAACTCAGAACTCAAGCTTTTCTAAGAATTTCTTCGTGTATTTAACATCCCTCGCAAGCTCCACCCTCTGGAGCAGCTGCCTCTCGACTGCCCTGAGCGCATCATGGACAGCTTGAATTGCTCCCCATGTTTCCCCTGTTGCAATCAGTATTCCCCTATCCGTGACAATCCTCATTCTGGCCTGATACAGATGAACCCCACGGAATTTTTCATTGAACCTTCTTATGTAGAGGTATATTATCCCCTCACTTCCCAGGATTTCTTCGTAACCATCCACAAATTTTCTGATATCGCTGATTATCCTCTCTCTCGTGAAATCACTCAGCACAGCGGCATCTCCACCGAGCTGGAGATAGAATTTGGTTTCCTTTTCCACCATTCTGGAAATCGGTAGGAGAAGGTCTTTTACCGTAAGAACTCCTCTGACCCTGTTTTCTTCATTGACCACAACAAGTCCGTCAATGTCATTCTCAAGCATGATGTCAATTGCCTTCCTTACAGTGGCAGCCGGCTGTATTGTTATTACACCCCTAATCATGACCTCCCTGAGCTGAGTGGAGAACGGGGGTATTTTTTCACCGACCACTTCTCCGGTCTGAGCCTTGAACCTCGGCTTTATAAAGCGGATTATCAGGTCATGTAGGGTAACGAGGCCTTCAAGCTTACCTTCCTCATTAACCACAGGCAACCTGGAAATTGCATGATCCCTCATCGTTGCAAAGGCTTTTGCCACAGTATCGTCGGGCTTTAGTGTTATAACATCTGAAGTCATGAACTCCTCAACCCTTTTCTTCCCGAACTGCTCCTTAGCAACACGTTCCAGAAGGGCTATATCGCTTATCACGCCATAAATTTCTTTCCTGCTTTCGCCAACAGGGAGGGAACGAAGGTCAGTTTCAAGCATGAGCTTTGCGGCTCTGCTTAAATCCTCTTTAGGTGTTATTACAGGAGCGGGTTTATACACATCCCTGACTTTAGCCTTTGTTGGATCCCACTTGAGGTGAGACCTTATAATTAAGTCCTGTGTTACCACACCCTTATACATCTTCCTGTCAAATACCAAAATTAAGTCCGGGTTTTCCTTCTCAAAAAGCCCAATCGCCTCAGAAATCGGGGCGTTTATATCGATCTTAGAAAATTTGTCTGTCATAACTTCTTCTACCAGAATTCCGACCATTGCTGCCACCTCCATTCAATATATTATATGTTTTTCATGCCATTTAAACCTTGCTGAGAGGACGTAGCACAGAAACAGGTGTATTCTGAAAAATAAAATATGAAAAGCCCTCACTTTTTAGCCAGTGCGAGCATCATCTTCCATATTCTCACGGTATACTCGACAGTGGGCGGATAACTCTGAACGATTTCCACTATTTCCGCATTCTTCTTGAAGGTTGGGAAGCCTTCCATAATTTTTTCGAGCGCTTCTTTGTTCGATGCCCTCCACATCGTATAGCTTCCGAAGCTGGTGTTGTAGCTGGCGAGAAATTCTATCTCCCTTGGCAGTGTCGATAGCTGGCTGAAGAAGTCAGCGGCCTCTTTCATAGCGTCCAGCGTCTCCTCTTCTGCCCACCTATGGGTTACGAGATACATCGGCATTTCAACACCTCCCTTCTTCAATCCACAACATTCCATGTTCCAGATGGAGCACTGCAGAAGAGGAGAGAAGGAGAACTGGCCCACCAGTGCTCCGTTCTGTGCATTCCTCCTCTTCTCGTCGAATCATTTGAGCCTTTACCTTATTTTATATAAAGATTTTGCTTGATGTTCATATTACTTTTGTATATAAAATTTTGTATATAAAAAGTTTTTAATATCTAAAAGAAAAGTTTAAGCATGTTTATTGGATATACTTAAACACATGTGGTAAAGGTGTCCTCCGGGGATATGGATTAAACCAAAAAAGCTATAAACTTGGCCTTGAGAATGCCATTGAGCGCCGGGGTAGCCTAGCCAGGGAAGGCGGTGGACTCGAGATCCACTGGGCGTGCGCCCGCCAGGGTTCAAATCCCTGCCCCGGCGCCATCCGCCGAGCTTGGTCTTCAGGTAGTTATGATCGCTCCCTCCTTCTCAACCACAACCGTGTGTTCAAACTGAGTAACGAGGCCTCCTCTGATCTCCCTCAGAATGTTGTAGCTGTATATCGCCCCTGCCCTGTCAAGCTGAACCAGAGCGAGCTTCAGTTGGGCATCAGGCATCAGCTTCTGGAGCCAGCGGTAGGCAAACGGCAGGGTTGAGTAGTGCGCCTTTATGTGGTTCAGAAGCTTCCTTGCCTGTGGCATTCTAACGGGTTTGTTTTTGACAAACATGTATATCAACGCTGGAGGGACTTCAATAACCTGACCGGCGCCTGTGGTTGCAAAGGGCTCAATCGCTATGACATCGCCCTCCTTCAGCGTATATGTATCAGCAGCCCGGTAGACATTGGGGATGGAAATTCCAGCATGAAGCTTGTAGCGCTCTATCTTATGGCCGCTAAGATTTACAATCGGGTTGAAGCCCTTCCCCCTTATCGTCTCTTCTATCGCTCTGCTGATTTCCCTGATCTGCACCCCTGCTCTGATGGTAGCTATCGCGTTTTCAAGGGCCTCCTTTGAGGCCTCCATGAGATCATCCTCCTCCATCCCAACCCTGACTGTCAGTGCGGTATCGGCTATATACCCATCCACATGCACACCAAGGTCAATTTTGAGATAGTCGCCCTCATTGAGGACTGAGCTGTCACCTCTGTAGGGTGTGTAATGGGCGGCAACTTCATTGATCGAGAGGTTGCATGGAAAGGCAGGTTTCCCACCAAGCTCAATTATGCGGTTCTCTACAAACTCTGCAATTTCATAAAGAGATGCCCCGGGTTTGATAAGTCTCATGACTTCAGATTTGACTTTTTTTGCGATTTCACCTGCATTGAGGAGCAATTCCATCTCATCAGACATTATCACCACCAAAAGAATAACGTATCCCTCCTTTATAGTGTTTCCGCTACTCGAAAACCTTTTATTTCCCAAGGGGGTTCTACCTCTGTGGTGGGGCAATGCTAAAGCTCAGAAAATACATCAACATCTCAGATGACCTTTTTGTCGTGAAAAATCTTATAGGAGCGATTCTTCAGGGTATCGGCCTCGCTTATCTGGTGCCCGGACTCCTCGTCTGGGTTTATCGGGGAGAGATGGGTTACATATACTATTTCGCAGTTCCGGGCTTTATCAGCATACTCCTAGGAGCATGGATGGGGAGACATATAGGAAAGATTGAAGATGTTAATCTAAGGCAGGCAATGGTCTCTGCGGCTTTTGTGTGGCTCTTTGCATCTCTAATAAGCGTTGTTCCTTTCATGTTTATCGCCAAGATGAGCTTCATAGATTCGTATTTTGAAAGCATGTCTGCATGGACAGGAACGGGCCTCACGATGATGAGTCATTTGGAAAGTTACCCGCGAATTATTCTCTTCTGGCGTGCGTGGATGCAGTGGCTTGGCGGCATCGGCATAGTTCTCGTGGCATTAACCGTGCTGATCCGTCCAGGGGTTGCGGCGGCCCGTTTATATAAGGCTGAGGCAAGGAGCGAGAGGATAATGCCCAACCTCGTCAATACGGCAAAGATAATCTTCGAGATATACCTAACCCTTACACTCGTCGGTGTCTATCTCTACTATATAAACGGGATGTCTCTCTTTGATGCCGTGATACACTCGATGACAGGCCTTGGAACAGGTGGTATGAGCTCCCACGATCAGAGCATAGGCTACTTCCACAGCCTCAGCATAGAAGCGGTTACGATTTTTCTCATGATAATGGGTGCCACAAACTTCACAGTACACTACCGCATGTTTAAAGAACGCTCCCTTGGAAGGTTCTTTCGGGATATTCAGGTCAGATACATGTTCTTCTTCCTGATCCCCGCGATAATACTGATTGCATACAACCTGATGCAGACGAACATGGCAGCCGGAAAGGCCTTTCGGGAGGCCATATTCCACGCTGTCTCTGCAATAACCTGCACAGGGTTCGGAATTGACAATCTGAGCAAATATCCAGAGCTGTCCAAGTTCATGCTCGGCTTTCTCATGGTCATTGGCGGGGGTGCCGGAAGCACAGCCGGTGGCATAAAGCTCATACGAGTTACACTCATGTATGAAAGCCTTAAATGGACGATTGAACAGGCAATCCTGCCGAAAGGAGCGGTTATAAAAAGAAAAGTGGGGGACTACATATTCTCGGATGAGGAAATTCAGGAGGTGCTCAGCTTTACCATGACCTACTTCGCCTTCCTTCTGATAGGGACAATCTGGCTGATGGTGAGGCTTGGAACATCCCTCGCAGATTCCTTCTTTGAGGTCGCCTCAGCCCAGGGGAACGTGGGGCTAAGCGTCGGAATAACATCCCCCGCACTTCCACCCGATGTTAAGGTGCTCCTGATACTCCACATGTGGATAGGGAGACTTGAGATATTCTCAACGCTGGTGTTCATTGTAAGCGCGCTTTTGATAGTTCCCAGACTGGTGGAGAGAAAATGACGGTTATAAACATTGAAGATCTGAGCTTCAGATACCGGCAGGCAAAGGAGTATGCAATAAAGGACATAAATCTTAAGGTCAGAAGAGGTGAATTCCTTGGAGTTCTAGGTGCAAGTGGAAGCGGTAAATCCACGCTCTGCCTCACATTAAACGGCATTATTCCCAATTCAATAAGGGGGGAATTCAAGGGGAATGTCTATGTAAAGGGGCAGAACACGAGAGATGTTTCCCCCGCAAAGCTTTCTCCAATAGTAGGGCTTGTGCTTCAGAATCCCGATTCCCAGCTTTTCAACATGACCGTTGAGGAGGAAATAGCCTTTGGACTTGAAAATCTGGGATTTGAGGTGGATGAAATCAGAAAAAGGATAAACTGGGCACTCAAAATTACGGGACTTCAGGGGCTTGAGAATGAATTTCCCCCAAATTTGAGCGGAGGACAGAAGCAGCGCCTTGCCATAGCCAGCGTTCTTGCAATGAAGCCGGAGATTATAGTGCTCGATGAGCCCACTGCACAGCTCGATCCCCGCGGAAGGGAGCAGGTGCTCAGCCTGATTACCCTCCTGAACAAGGAGCAGGGCATCACTATAGTCCTCGTGGAGCACAACACCGATTACATGCTGAGCTTTGCTGACAGGGTTATCGTCATGGATCGTGGGGAGATAATAAGGGAAGGTAAGCCAAGAGAGGTTTTTGAAGAGGCCGAGCTCCTCAGGAGCCTTGGAATCAGACTTCCCGCGAGCATAAAAATCGGTGCCGAACTCAAGAGGAGGGGCATCCTGAAAAAAGCTGCTCTAACCGAAAAAGAGATTATTGAAGCCCTGAAAAACCGGATTTGATGGATTCCTCTCCTGTTATTGTGTGCTTTAGTTCGCTCAGCTTTAGGAACATCTCAAATTTTAGCAGGGGGTTCGGGATTTCATCTACAATCCTGAAGGCCATATCAAGCAGCTGAAGGGCTTTTTCTGGATCACGGGAGGACTCAAAAGACGCCATGTAATAGACAGCCGTTGCCCTGTGAAAGGGACTTTCTATGTGTTGCAAAATTGCATCAGCTTTATCTTTCTCCCCTGAGGTATAGAACATTACGGAAAGCTGGGATAAGACAACATCAAGTTTCTTCCTGTTTCTGACTAGTTTCATAGCATAAGTAGCTTTTGTAAGGATGCCATGGTCTATGAGATTCTTTACAATCTCTACAAGGATGTCATCATCTCCTATCTCAGTGGCAATATTCAGTGCTGTTTTTAATGCGAGATCACTTTTTAGGTTCTCATTCAGCAGATAAAAGGCCATGGAAATATCCGCAAAAGCAAGGGCCTTCAGTCTGAGATTGGTGATGCCGTTGGCTATGGGAATCAGCTGCTCAACATAGCCAACAAGCGTTTTCCTTATCTCCTCTCCCAGCTTGCCCTCTTTCGTGATCTCCCTTACCGTGGAGAATATCCCTCTGATAATCACTCTCAGACCGAGAAATATATTGGGAACCAGTTTAACCTTGTCAAGCTCTCTCAATGCTTCTCTAAACTCCCATTGACTGACCAGATTATCGATAACCTCTACTCTATCACTATCCCTCTCAGGCTTTTTCTCGGCTTTGAACAGTTCGTCAAGTTTACTCATCCTTCATGCCCCTCTGGAGGAGTTCCAGATAGGACTTCCTTTCAAACTTGCGCACCCCTAATTCCATGAGGATTCTCCTCAGTTTTTTAACTTCCCCCTCTATATCAGCCCCTTCACCAGCAAGCTCCTCAATTTCAACAAACTTTCCCAAACCCTCAACTTCATCAAGTGTTATGGTTACACCTTTCTCAACATAATACTTTTCCCGGGTCTTCTCAACGGATATAACTTCCTTAAAGCCGAGGTGTCTGAGAATGGTGAGATAGGCTTCCACATCATTTATGGGAACCTCTATCTCCTCCCTCGTCTTTGATATACTGTCCAGCTTCGGACCTTTATATGTGAGAAATGCCTCAAAATGCCCGTTGAATTTTTTGATCCTTATCCTCAGAGCTTCATCCGTTTCTGCAAAGTCCCTGCACGGGTGCTGGAAATACACGTCCTCCTGTCGCTCCCTCCGCATGAATTCAAACTTTGCACGCACCTTTTCAAAAATTCTCTCATCGGCATACCCTTTCAGCTCAATTTCAATCATGTTAAAGCCTCCTCCAGTTTTCTCCTGCATTCATCACAGTAGTCCTTCCCCTTGATGTCTGTCTCAATTATCGAATTTGAGAAGTGCATCACGCACAGCGGATTTCTGCAGTGTCCCAGTCCAAAGACATGTCCGAGCTCGTGCATAGCCTCTTTTATGGCCCTCTCCTTGAGAAGTTTATCATCTCCAGATTCCCCATAGAACTCTGGACGCAGCCTGTGCAGTGAAATTACTGCAGATTTGAAATAGGGATGCGCCAGCCCGAAAATAAAATTCAAGCCCTCTTCATACATATCCACGTCCGTGATTCCTATGACAGCTCTGGCATTGAGCTTTCTTCTGAAGGTTGTTAGACCCAGAACAAAAGTCCTTCCGAGGAACTGGCCGCGGGACTTATTGTATCCCTCCATAAAAGGTGTGATGTTGATTTTCGGCAGAACCTCCACCGAAAGCCCGAGTCTTGAATAGAACTCCCTAACATATGCCGCAACGGCCCTAACGACACTCTCATTTACAGACCTTGCCTCTATGGGGACTATCAGAATTCCGGTCATGTTTCTCAGATAAAATTACGGAGGAAGAAAAAATAAATCTTCCCATCAAGGAATCAGGTCCATAGGCTTGAGTTCCTCAAGGAGGTGCTTTGCAAGCTTTACCGTGGCATCAATATCCCTGAGGTCTGCAAGCTCAACCTGACTGTGCATGTATCTTATCGGAACCGAGAGAACCGCCGTTGCCATTCCTTCTCTGTTTATCTGCATTATGTTTGCATCTGTTCCCGTTGGCCTCGGGCTGGCCTCAACCTGAAGCGGGATGTCGTATTTCTTGGCGACTTCATCGGCGAATGCCCTGAGCTTGGGGTTTATGTTCGGCCCGACATCCATTACAGGGCCTTTTCCAAGCTCTGGGACTATTTTACCCTTGTCTCCTGTCTGTTTGGCAAACGTGACATCCATGGCAATACCTATTTCAGCGTCGATTGCATAGGAGGCAACCCTTGCACCTCTGAGGCCCACCTCCTCCTGAACGCTCCCTACAAAATACAGATCAGCCGTGTGCCCCTCAACGGCCTTTGCAGCTTCAATCAGCGTGTAGAGGCAGACCCTATCATCGAGATAGGGGGTTGCAATTCTGTTCTCCGTTAGCCGGACAAAGGCGGGGGCAAACTCACCGACGGTTCCAACTTGAAAGCCGAGTTCTTCGGCTTCTTCTCTGCTGTCTGCCCCGATATCAACCACCAGTGTATCCCAGTTTGCGGCCTTCTTCCTGTCCTCCGGCTTCTGAAGGTGCGGTGGAATGTGGCCAACGACTCCAAAGCGCTCACCCTTCTCTGTGAAGAACCTTATCCTCTGGGCGACGAGGGTTCTCGGGTCAACCCCGCCGACAGGAACTATGTAAAGGTAGCCGTTCTTGTCTATGTGGTTGACCATGACCCCGATTTTATCCATATGGGCCGCAACCATAACCCTTGGGCCCTCTCCCTTTTTGCGAGCTATGACATTGCCGAGCTTGTCAACTTTGATTTCATCAACGTGGCCCTCCAGAGCCTCAATTACAGCATCTCTTATCCCCATAAACTCATATCCGCTAACACCCGGAGCCTCAACAATTTTTTTCAGCAGCTCAATATCCACCACATTAACCACCTCGTTTAGATTTCTGTCTGAATGATTAACTTTGGATATTTAAAGGTTTTCGGTTGAAACAGAGAAGATAAAAATTTAAAATCAGAGGAGAACCTGCAGAAAAGCCTCTTCTTCCGGTTCCAGCTCTTCAATCTCCCAGATGATGGTGTTTCCATCTATCCGTATGCGTCCCTTGGTGGCCCTTGCATCGGCTGCGTTGATCTGCTTCTCATACCTGAAGTTCTTCAGCCCCCTCAGCTTTGGGGCCTTGATTTTGACGAAGTAGTATCTGTCCAGCCGCTCTTCGAGTGTAGCAGGCATGAAGAATGTCATATAGGAAGTTCCGGCAAAAATCAGAGCCGCCAAGATCAGGAGAATTCCTGTGTACGGCAGGCTGGTTTTGGCCGCAGGTGGCGCCGGTGTTGTTGGCGCTGGTGTTATCAGAGGCGTTGTATTTTCCGGCGGCGTGGTGCTGGTCTCTTTTTTCGGCGGTATAGGTTTTTCAGCATTTATACTAATTTTTGCAGGGAGATAGCTAGGATTCTCCGCATCGAGGATTACGGTTCCAAACCCTGTGTCCCCGAGATTTAACTCAGCCCATCCGCTTGAATTTGTTATGGCATAGACCGTCCCAGCCGGCCCTGTGGCCTTCAGGGTAACATTTCCAACGCCCTTACCTGTGGGATCAAGAACATGAACAAGAAGGGTTCTGTTCTGCTGAACCGTGCGGATGAAGAGCTTCCTAACCCCCACAACAGTTTCCACTATTTTCCCATCCAGATTCAGCTTTATTCTGTATGTTCCCGGTGTGTCAACGGCATAGCTCACCATGCCATGATTATCGGTTGTGAACTGGATTCCATTTATCTGAACATTTATGCCCTGAACGCCCTGTCCTCTTCCATCCGTAACCCTGACCAGGATAGCCCCGTTCCGGAATTCCGCCTCATACCTGAGGCTCCTCTGATAAACCTCAAAGCTCTTATTAACCATCTTGCTGTTGCCGTAGAAATCTGCCTTCAGCACAAGGGTGTAATTTCCGGGCTCTGGCTTCGGCAGAAGGAGGCTGTGTTCCCAGGTTTCCCGGGTTTTTATATAAATCGTGGAGGAGTAGGATTTGATAATTTTTTTATTGCGGTAGAGATAGAACTCCACTGTCCCTATCATGGGAGTGTTGGATGTTGAATTAACAAGTAACTGTGCGGTAACATTTTTGCCGTAGAGGTATCTGTCACCCACGTTGATGGAGAGCGTGTATGCAATTTTTGCACGAACACGGACATTAACGGTATCCTGGGCAAAATTTGAGCCTGCAGAAGCTATAACTTTCATGGAATATGCTCCAGCATCCGGGGAGAGCACCTCCACTATAAGCGTCTCCAAGACGCTCTGATTTGCGGGAATGCTCCTGATGGTCTTGGTCTGGTATCTGAAGCCTGAAGCAGGACCCGCAACATAGAGAGTAACGTTGTTAATGCTCTCATTCCCGAGGTTGCTTATCCTGACGGGAATGATTATGGTATCCCCCGGGCTGACCTCAAAGCTGTCGCGCAGAACATGAACGCTGATCAGCGGATATGCAGAAGCACGGGGAACAGTTATGCCGATTAGAAGAACCATAATCAACAGGAAAACTTTAAACTTCACTCCCTATCACCTCGGTCAGCGATTTCTGCTTTCCTATGACCTCATCAAATCTCTTTCCCACATATCTAGCTTTTCTCAGGCTCAATTTATAGTTTTTGTTTTTCTCATTTTTTGTTAGCTCCTCGGGATAGAAGAAATACCAGCCGGTTCCGATGAACTTCACAGCTATAACGGGCCTTCCCCCGAATCGGGAGGAGAATTCGAGGAGCTTGTCCATATCCTCCTGACCAAAATAAACATGGCTGTTTTTTGTGCTTTTGACCTCGATGCACAGAAAGAGCTTCCCATTTCCGGCTATGATGTCTACTTTTTTGCTCCCTGCAGAACGCACCACGGCAAAGCCGTTCTTTTCGAGCATTTTTATAAGCTCTCTTTCAGCACTCGCTCCCCTGCGGTACTTCATTGTGCTCCCCATAGTTTTATCCATGAAAAATTTATAAAGGCTCTGGATGAGCTTGAGTTGGTGATGCTCATGGTAATTTACGAGTTAAATGGAAAAAGGCCGAAGATACATGAGAGCGCATTTATTGATGAAAATGCACAAATCATAGGGGACGTCGTTCTTGAAGAAAAAACAAGCGTCTGGCCGTCGGCGGTTCTCAGAGGAGACATAGAGCAGATATACGTTGGCTGCTGCTCAAATATACAGGACAACGTTAGCATACACACCTCCCACGGTCTCCCAACGGTAATCGGGAAGTATGTCACAATCGGCCACAATGCCGTCGTCCATGGGGCTGAAATAGGGGACTACACCATAATAGGGATGGGGGCAATAGTCCTTGATGGAGCAAAGATAGGTAGGCATGTAATAGTTGGGGCAGGAGCTCTGGTGCCTCCCGGAAAAAAGATTCCGGATTACAGCCTTGTGGTGGGAGTCCCGGGAAAGGTCATCAGGCAGCTCAGCGAAGAGGAAATTGAGATGACAAAGAAAAACGCCGAGATATATATGAAACTGGCTGAAATGCATATCAGAGGAAGGAAAAGGATAGAGTGACCCGAAATGCTTTATCGCATTGTATCCCACATTCCTCATGTTTTATTCAAACCGGTTTATGATCTTTATGGAAGGTATCTTTTTGAGAAGGTTAAATCCTGCGGGAAAATTCCCAGGCACGTCGCCATAATAATGGATGGGAACAGGAGATGGGCCAGAAAATATGAAAAACCTCCATGGTATGGTCACCTTTTCGGCTCTGAAAAGCTTGAAGAGATACTGGAGTGGTGCCGAGAGCTCGGCATAAGAACCTTGACAGTCTATGCGTTCTCAACCGAGAACTTCAACCGTTCTCCCGAGGAGGTAAATGCCCTGATGGAGCTTTTTGAAAGAAAATTTCACGAGCTTGTTCACGATGAGAGGGTCCACAGGTATGGCATACGTGTGAGTGTTATTGGGAGAAAGGAGCTCCTTCCTGAGAACGTTAGAAAAGCCGCTGAAGAGGCAGAAAAAGCCACAAGAAAATACAGCAACTACTACCTAAATCTGGCCATTGCCTATGGCGGGAGGAGTGAGATAGCAGACGCTGTGAAGGAAATAGTTGATGATGTCATGAGCGGGAGGATAAAAAAAGGTGAGATAACAGAGGAACTGATAAAACGCTATCTATACATCCCCAACATGCCCGACCCGGATATAGTAATCCGAACCGGGGGGGAGATAAGGATAAGCAACTTCCTCCTGTATCAGATAGCCTACAGTGAGCTGTTCTTTGTTGATGTGTATTTCCCTGAGTTCAGGAGGATTGATTTTCTCCGAATAATTCGGGAGTATCAGAGGAGAGAAAGGCGTTTCGGCAGGTGATTTTAAATTCGGGCGCCTATGAAGCGCATTCATCCCTTTTTAAACTTTTCCGCTAACCTTTATTAAGGTTCTCGGTAATCTTTCACTGGTGGTGTGGATGAAATACGAGGAGCTGGGTGATAGGATAAGAAAGGTATATGCAAGGGTGAGAACCCTCGATGACTATCACTGGGAGCTTTATGGGGATAAAATTCTTGGGATACACAAGAGGAGTAATATTCCTGTTAGAATAAGAGTTGCGGGAGATAAGAGTGTGGCAGAAAAGCTCAGCGAGACCAAGGAGGGCGCAGGAATTGATCTGATAGTGGTTCCCGATAAAAACGTCTTCTATATCCACAATGGGGCATTTATCCTCACGTTTAAATATGTGAGGGCAACCCTAACGGATATAAACGACCACATAGTCTGGAGTGGGTTTAAAACAGTTGAAAACGATGGAAAGCTGATACAGGAGGATTTCTACGAGTATCTCGGCGGCATGCTCATAGAACATCTTAAGAAGAACATGATACCTGGTCAGGACTACATCTTCTGGCAGTTCTACAGGTGTGAAGAATGCGGTAAGTATGTGGACATAGACAGCGTTGCATCCCATCTGAAGTGGCATGGACTCAAGGTATACGAGAAGCATGAGGAGAAGTATGAGGTCTTTGAAATCAGCTTCAGGGACGGCAAGGTCAGGGATAAATTTGGTAAAGAAGTTCCGATGGAGCAGTTCAGCGATGAGGCGAAGGACTTCATCAGGGAAACCCTTGACAACTTCAGGGACACGTCTATGGATTAAATCTCAGAACAACGAGGGGAAAAAGGGCTGAGAGGCTAAAGATAAAGAAGATCAACCTCTGAATTTCGGTCTCTTTGAAAGGAGCAAAGGCAGGGGCCTCGGCTTGTAGGGGAAGCCCTCCGTCTGCTGTCTTATCTCTTTTATGAGGTCTTCAAGCTGCATCTCCAACTGACCGCCGGCTCTCCTTCTCACCGTAACCGTGCCCTGCTCCTTCTCCTTCTCGCCCACTACGATTATATAGGGTATCCACTCCTTCTCTGCCTTTCTTATCTTCTTGTTGAGCCTGTCCGATGTGTCGTCTACATCCACACGAATCTTTGCCCCTTCGAGCTTTCCGGCGACGTAGAGCGCGTAGTCGAGAACCTCCTCACTGACGGGAACAACCCTGATCTGAATCGGGCTGAGCCAGAGCGGAAGCATTGCCTTAATTCCCTTCTTCGCGAGCTTTGCCTGCTTTTCAAGGACAGCATACATAACCCTCTCTATGGCGCCGCTCGGCGAGCAGTGGAGTATGAGCGGGTAGCGCTCCTTGCCTTCCTCGTCATAGTATGTTATGCCGAAGCGCTCCGCGTTTTCGACATCAATCTGAACCGTGCTAAGAGCTGCCGCCTTGTCGAGGTTGTCCACAAAGTTGAACTCAAACTTGAGGATGAAGTAGAAGAACCTCTGCTTCCACATCTCGATGAGCA